>NZ_JBHUXV010000218.1:0-9399 GCF_042669125.1 Streptomyces sp. NPDC057253
GAGACAGGGGGTGAGAACCCCGGGACCGGGCCCTCGCGGTGTCCTGTCCCCCGTCGTCACACGCGCTCCCGGCGGCCGGTCAGCGCGTGGATCACCGGACCCGCGACCAGCAGGAGCGCCCCGACGGCGAGGAACGGGACCGGCGTGTACTGGTCGGTGCAGGTCTGTCCGCCGGAGACCGCGTGGCAGACCTCGCCGGGGCCGCCCCGGTTCAGGTACGCGAGGTAGAAGGCGGGAAGGGCCAGGCCCGACACGAGGCCCGCGACGGCGCGCCGAGGGCCTCGGCGGAGCAGGGGCAGCGCGGCCACCGCGGCGAGGGCGAGGAAGGCCGGCCCCACCGTCAGGATCGCCGCGAGACCGACGCCGGCACACGCTCCCACCAGGAACCAGGCCAGGAACCAGCCCCATCCGCCCGCCGTACGGCGGTCCGCGCCGATGTCTCTCATGCCGCTCATTGAAGGCAAGGTCATGACAATCCGGCAATGGTCATCGCAGGAGCATTGCCGGAGCATCACTCAGCCATGACCACGTCCCGGGCGCACGGTCCCCCGGCGGAGGGTCCCCCGGCGCACGGCCCCACCCCGGATCGCGTCGCTCTGACGATTACACTGGGACCCGTGCCTCAGTCGAACTTCTGGTCCATCTATCAGCACGGGTTCGCACGCGTCGCCGCGTGTACGGGTCACACCGTCATCGCGGACCCGCCCGCCAACGCCGAAGCGGTTCTGCGTCACGCGCGCCAGTGCGCCGAGGAGGGGGTCGCCGTCGCGGTCTTCCCGGAGCTGGGGCTGTGCGGCTACTCCATCGAGGACCTGCTGCTCCAGGACGCGCTGCTCGACGAGGTCGAGGCGGCGCTCGACCAGGTCGTGGCCGGATCGGCCGAGCTGCTGCCGGTGCTGGTCGTCGGCGCCCCGCTGCGGCACCGCAACCGGGTCTACAACTGCGCGGTGATCGTGCACCGCGGCCGGATCCTCGGGGTCGTACCGAAGTCGTACCCGCCCAACTACCGCGAGTTCTACGAGCGCCGGCAGATCGGCGACGGCGCCGACGAGCGGGGCGGCTCGATCCGCGTCGGCGGCACGGCCGTACCGTTCGGCGTGGACCTGCTGTTCGAGGCCGGTGACGTGCCCGGTCTGGTGCTGCACGCGGAGATCTGCGAGGACATGTGGGTGCCGGTGCCGCCCAGCGCGGAGGCCGCCCTCGCCGGCGCGACCGTCCTGGTCAACCTCTCCGGCAGCCCGATCACCGTCGGGCGGGCCGAGGACCGCAAACTGCTGTGCCGCTCGGCGTCCTCCCGCTGCCTCGCCGCCTACGTCTACGCCGCGGCCGGTCTCGGCGAGTCGACCACCGACCTGTCCTGGGACGGGCAGGCCATGGTCTACGAGAACGGCGTGCTGCTGGCCGAGACCGAGCGGTTCCCGCAGGGGGACGAGTACGCGGTGGCCGACGTGGACCTCGACCTGCTGCGGCAGGAGCGGATGCGGATGGGCACGTTCGACGAGAACCGGCGCATCCACAAGGCCCGCACGGGTGACTTCCGCACGGTGTCCTTCGAGCTCGACCCGCCCTCGGGCGACCTGGGTCTCAAGCGCCGTCTGGAGCGCTTCCCGTTCGTGCCGGCCGACCCCGACCGGCTCGCCCAGGACTGCTACGAGGCCTACAACATCCAGGTCGCCGGGCTCCAGCAGCGGCTCGCGGCGATCGGCGGCCCGAAGGTCGTCATCGGGGTGTCCGGGGGCCTCGACTCCACGCACGCGCTGATCGTGGCCGCCCGTGCGATGGACCGCGCCGGGCGCCCGCGCAGCGACATCCTGGCCTGGACGCTGCCCGGCTTCGCCACCAGCGACCACACCAAGGACAACGCCCACAAGCTGATGTCCGCGCTCGGGGTCACCGCGGCCGAGCTGGACATCACGCCGACCGCGCGGCTGATGCTGAAGGAGATGGGCCATCCGTTCGCCTCCGGCGAGCCGGTCTACGACGTCACCTTCGAGAACGTCCAGGCGGGCCTGCGCACCGACTACCTGTTCCGGCTCGCCAACCAGCGCGGCGGCATCGTGCTCGGCACCGGTGACCTCTCGGAGCTGGCGCTGGGCTGGTCCACGTACGGCGTGGGCGACCAGATGAGCCACTACAACGTCAACGCGGGCGTGCCGAAGACATTCATCCAGCATCTGATCCGCTGGGTCATCAGCAGCGGCCAGTTCGACGACGAGACCGGCGAGATCCTGGCAGCCATCCTCGACACCGAGATCAGCCCGGAGCTGGTGCCGGGCGAGGAGATGCAGTCCACCGAGTCGAAGATCGGGCCGTACGCGCTGCACGACTTCACGCTCTTCCATGTGCTGCGGTACGGCTTCCGGCCGTCGAAGATCGCCTTCCTCGCCTGGCACGCCTGGCACGACGCCGACGCGGGCGAGTGGCCCCCGGGCTTCCCGAAGGACAAGCGCGGCGCGTACGACCTGCCGGCGATCCGGCGGTGGCTGGAGGTGTTCTGCAAGCGGTTCTTCGGGTTCGCCCAGTTCAAGCGGTCGGCGATGCCGAACGGGCCGAAGGTCTCGGCGGGGGGTTCGCTGTCGCCCCGCGGTGACTGGCGGGCGCCGTCGGACAGTTCGGCGAAGGCGTGGCTGCGGGAGCTCAGCCGCTTCGACTGAGCGGTGCGGGCCGGTGGGGGTGCGTGTCCCTGGGGGCTGCGCCCCCGGACCCCCGTCGGCCCGAGGGCCTCGTCCTCGAACTCCCCCAGAGGGGGTACCCCCCCCCCCAGACGGGCTGAGAGTGCCCGAGGTGCCTCCGGAGGTCAGCCGCCATTCCTGACCGGCGCGCTGCTGCGCCCGCCCCGTCCCGTCATCTCCGCGTCGAACGTCTCCTGCGCCACCCGCATCGCCTCCGCGTAGGCCGGCATGCTCAGGCGCCGCCACATCTCCTCCTCCGGCACGTCCTCGACGTGGGCGACGACCCACCAGATGGTGCCGAAGGGGTCCTTGATCCGGCCGCCGCGCTGCCCGAAGGCGCTGTCCGACAGGGGCGTGACGACGCGGGCGCCGGCCGCGATCGCCCGGGAGAACGTCTCGTCCGCGTCTGCCACGAACACCCGCAGCAGGCTCGGCATGACCGGCCAGTCGGGACTCCGGTCGAAGGCCAGGACGACCGTGTCGCCGATCCGGATCTCCCCGTGCCCGATCGCGCCGGACTCGGTGGCGACCCTGCCGAGCTCGACGCCGTCGAACACCTCGGTGACGAAGTCGAGGAAGGCCCCGGTGTCGTCGGTGACGACCCAGGGGGCGACGGAGGTGTAACCCTCGGGTGCTGCGCTGGTCTGCTCGGACATGTCGGCCCCTTCGTCGGCGTCGGACACCGACGACGTTAGGCGGCCAATAGGCCAGGGGCCGTCCTAAAAGTGGCGCGCCCCGCCGACGGGGGAAGATCGGCGGGGCGGTTGGTGCCGCTGTGGCTTCGAGGGGCCTGCGGACCTAGTGGACGGAGTACTCCTCCAGCGGGAAGGTCCCGCCGACGACGTCCTCCGCGAAGGCCTTCACCGCGCCGGTCATGACCTCGCGCAGGTTGGCGTACTGCTTGACGAACTTCGGGACCCGGCCGCCGGTGAGGCCCAGCATGTCGGTCCAGACGAGGACCTGCGCGTCGGTCTCCGGGCCCGCGCCGATGCCGACCGTCGGGATGTGCAGCACCCGGGTGACCTCGGCGGCGAGCTCCGCCGGGACCAGCTCCAGGACGACCGCGAAGGCGCCCGCGTCCTGCACCGCCTTGGCGTCCCGCAGCAGCTGCTGGGCGGCCTCCTCGCCGCGGCCCTGGACGCGGTAGCCCATGGCATTGACGGACTGGGGGGTCAGACCGATGTGGGCCATGACCGGGATGCCGGACTCCACCAGGAGCCGGATCTGCTCGTGGGAGCGCTCGCCGCCCTCCAGCTTCACGGCGCCCACGCCGGCCTCCTTGACCAGCCGGGTCGCCGAGCGCAGCGCCTGCACCGGGCCCTCCTGGTAGGACCCGAAGGGCAGGTCGCCGACGATCAGGGCGCGCGAGGTGCCCCGTACGACGGCGGCCGACAGCATGGTCATCTCGTCCATCGTGACGGGCACGGTGGTCTCGTAGCCGAGGTGACAGTTGCCCGCCGAGTCGCCGACGAGCATCACGGGGATGCCGGCCTCGTCGAAGACGGCGGCGGTCGTCGCGTCGTAGGCGGTGAGCATGGGCCACTTCTCGCCGCGCTCCTTGGCGAGGGCGATGTCCCGGACAGTGATGCGGCGCGTGCCCTTGCCCCCGTACAGCGACCTGCTGCCGTCGGAGGGCTTGGTGTGGGCAGCCGAAAGCTGCGTCATTGCAACGGCTCCTTACGTCATCTCGAGGCGCCCTGACGGCGTCCCCGGATCCCCTCCATGGTGGCACCTCGTGCCGGTCGGGGCCAGGGGCGGTCGGTGTGACCGTTCCGGCACGTAAGGTCTCGGTAAAGAATTACGATACGAGACGGTGCCGTATCGGAAATCATCTACGCTCGGCCGTATGACTACCGCAGTCCCTGACTCCCGGGTGCCGGAGGCGGTGCACCGGCGCCGCTGGGCGATCCTCGGCACACTGATGCTGAGCCTGCTGATCGTGGTGCTCGACAACTCGATCCTGAACGTCGCGATCAAGACGATCTCGACTCCGGCACCGACCGGTCTGGGCGCCACCCAGAGCGAGCTGGAGTGGGCGATCAACGCCTACACCCTGGTCTTCGCCGGCCTGCTGTTCACCGCCGGGCTGCTCGGTGACCGGCTCGGCCGCAAGAAGGTGCTGCTGGGCGGCCTGCTGGTGTTCGGCGCGGGGTCCGCCCTCGCCGCCTTCTCCGGCTCGCCGGTCCAGCTGATCGCCTTCCGCGCCCTGATGGGGCTCGGCGCCGCCTTCGTGATGCCGGCCACGCTCGCCGTCCTGATGAACGTCTTCGAGCGCGACGAGCAGCCCAAGGCCATCGGCATCTGGGCAGGCGGCGTGGGTCTCGCCATCGCCATCGGCCCGATCACCGGCGGGGTGCTCCTGGACCACTTCTGGTGGGGCTCGGTCTTCCTCATCAACGTGCCGATCGTGGTGCTCGCCCTCGCGCTGATGCTGTGGCTGGTACCGGACTCCCGCGACCCGAACCCGGGGCGGATCGACCCCGTCGGTGTGGTGCTGTCGGTCATCGGCCTGGTCCTGCTCGTCTACGGCATCATCAAGGGCGGCCAGCTCGCCGACTTCACGGACGCCACCGTGCTCTCCACCATCGGCGCCGGTCTCGCGGTGCTCGTCGCCTTCGTGGTGTTCGAGAAGCGCAGCGACCACCCGTCGATCGACGTGACGTACTTCAAGAACAAGGTGTTCTCGGCCGCGATCGGCGCCATAGGGCTGGTCTTCTTCGCGCTGATGGGCGTGACCTTCTTCTCGGTGTTCTACACCCAGAGCGTGCGCGGCTACTCACCGCTCCAGACCGGTCTGCTGATGCTGCCGCTGGCCGCCGCACAGCTGATCTTCGCGCCGCGCGCCCGGCTGGTCGTCGACCGCTTCGGCAACAAGGCGACGACCACCGGCGGCATGCTGCTGATCGCCGCGATGCTGGGCGCGTTCACCGTGCTGGACGCGGACACGCCGATCTGGCTCCTGGAGGTCATCTTCTTCCTCATGGGCACCGGCATGGCGCACATCATGACGCCGACCAGCGTCGTCATCATGCAGGCCCTGCCGCGCGAGAAGGCCGGCTCCGCGTCCGCGCTCAGCAACACCTTCCGGCAGGTCGGCGGCGCCCTCGGCATCGCCGTCCTCGGCTCGGTGCTCTCCACGGCCTACCGCGACGGCATCGAGTCCCACCTCGGGGCCGTTCCGGCGGGCGTACGGCACACCGCGGGCGAGTCCATCGAGGCCACCCTCGGCGTCGCCGCGAAGCTCGGCCCCCGGGGTGACGCCCTGGTCGGCCCGGCCAACGACGCCTTCCTGCACGCGATGCACGTCACCGCGCTGTGCGGAGCCGGTGTGGCCCTGGTCGGCGCCCTGGTGGTGGCGCTGTTCCTGCCGGGCAGGCCGACGGAGCCCCAGCGGGGGCCGGAGGAGCAGGAACTGGCCACCGTGACCGAGTGACGGTACCCGCGGGTGTCGTATAAGAGGGAGAATTCCCTCGGTACGGAGAGAGGTTCCCTCAGTACGGAGAGAGGACGGAGTGACGTGAGCAGCCTCGTCGACGGTCAGCAGCCGGCAGGCGCTCCGGGTCCGTCCCGGGGCCGGCCCCGGAGCGAGGCGGTGGAACGTTCCATCCTCGAAGGGGTGGTGAAGCTCCTGGAGGACGGCGTGCCGCTCTCGGAACTGTCCATCGAGCGGATCGCCCGGACCGCCGGCGTCGGCAAGGCCGCCATCTACCGTCGTTGGAGCGGCAAGGAGGAACTCTTCGTCGACGTCGTGCGGGCGGCCGAGCCGGCGGACGTGACGCTGCCCGGGACCTCCATGCGCGACGACCTCGTGGCGCTGCTCGAACAGCTGCGCCAGCGGGGTCTGTTGCGGCGTTCCTCCGCCCTCCTGCACAACGTGCACGCCCAGATGAAGAGCAGTCCGAAGGTGTGGTCGGCCTACCACGCGATCGTCGTCGCGCCCCGGCGCCGGCTCCAGATCGAGATCCTGCGCCGCGGCCAGGAGAACGGCGAGCTGCGCGCGGACATCGACGTCGAGCTGATGAACGACATGTTCGTGGGCCCCATGCTCTTCCGCACCCTCATGCAACCGGACGCCGACCTGCCCGAGGGACTGTCCGAACAGATCGTCGATACCGTCCTCGAAGGGCTACGGCCCGTCAGTTCGCGGGTGCCGTAGCAGCCGTGTGCGCGTTTCGTCACAGTGGGCGCTTTCCCCGCCGGGATCCGGAACTCGTCGCGCCGACTTGTACGTCATCGCCCCCGTACGGTCGTCATGGGACGACGAGACGGGAGCCGATCATCCCCTAGGGTCTTACGGGGTGTCTGACACCCCCCGGTGACGGGGTGAACGGTGTGCACGGCAGGTAGTGAGGCGACGGTATGGCGCAGCAGGCGTACGTGACGGAGACGGCGGACGGCAGCTCGGGACCCGAGCGCCAAAGAGGCCGGTTCCGGCGCCTGCTCGGCCGTACGGTGTCCGGCTGGCGCGGTGACAAGCGGATCTGGCGCCGCGGAATCGTGCTGGCCGCCGTGGCGGTGGCCGTCGCCCTGGTGATGCTGCTGCACGCGCAGATCCCGAACGCCATCGGCAACCTCGGCTCTCTGACCGAGACCTTCCTGCCGTGGCTCGGCGTGTTCGTCCCGGTGCTGCTCCTGCTGGGTTTCCTGCGCAAGTCGGCGACCGCGCTGATCGCGGTGGTGCTTCCGGCGGCCGTGTGGCTGAACCTCTTCGGCGGGCTGCTGTCGGACAAGAACGGCACGGGCGGCGATCTCACGGTGGTCACGCACAACGTCAACGCCGACAACGCCGACCCGTCCGGCACCGCCCGGGACGTGGCCGCCTCCGGCGCGGACGTGGTGGCCCTGGAGGAGCTGACCGCGTCCGCGGTGCCGGTGTACGAGAAGGCGCTGGCGTCGACGTACAAGTACCACGCGGTCGAGGGCACGGTCGGGCTGTGGAGCAAGGACCCGCTGACCGGCGTGCGGGCCGTCGACATCAAGCTGGGCTGGACCCGGGCCATGCGGGCCACGGTGACCGCGCCGGACGGCCAGGTCGCGGTGTACGTGGCTCATCTGCCGTCCGTACGGGTGAAGTTGGAGGCCGGGTTCACGGCCCGGCAGCGCGACACGAGTGCCGACGCACTCGGGGAGGCCATCGCCGCCGAGAAGCTGCCCCGCAAGATCCTGCTCGGTGACCTCAACGGCACGATGAACGACCGCGCGCTGAACGCGGTCACCTCGCAGATGCGCTCCACGCAGGGTGCGGCGGGCAGCGGCTTCGGGTTCAGCTGGCCGGCGTCGTTCCCGATGGCGCGGATCGACCAGATCATGGTGCAGGGCGTGGAGCCGGTGACGTCGTGGACGCTGCCCGAGACCGGCAGCGACCATCTGCCGGTGGCGGCCCGTGTGAACCTCGACACCTCTTCGTAACCCTGGGGAAGCCTGGGACGGGCACTCTTTGTTCCGGTAATGAACATATGCTGATACGGAACTCCGCTCCCCCGTTCGAAAGGCTCGACCTCTTCATGCCTCTGGCCCTGCTCGCACTGGCCGTCGGCGCTTTCGGTCTCGGCACCACCGAATTCGTCATGATGGGCCTGCTGCCCGACGTCGCCGACGACCTGGGCATCTCGATCCCCACCGCCGGTCACCTCGTCTCCGCGTACGCGCTGGGCGTGGTGATCGGCGCCCCGCTGCTCGCCGCGGTCACCGCCCGGATGTCCCGCCGCAAGGTCCTCATCGGTCTGATGGGGCTGTTCGTGATCGGCAACGCGGCCTCCGCGTTCGCCCCGGGCGAGTACACCCTGCTCGCGGCCCGCTTCGTGAGCGGTCTGCCGCACGGCGCCTTCTTCGGCGTCGGCGCGGTCGTCGCCACGAGTCTGGTGGCACCGGAACGCAAGGCCCGCTCGGTCTCCCTGATGTTCCTCGGCCTGACCCTCGCCAACATCGCCGGAGTGCCGGTCGCCACGCTCATGGGCCAGCACCTGGGCTGGCGGGCGACCTTCCTCGGCGTCAGCGCGATCGGCCTGGCGGCGATAGCCTCGCTGGCCCTGCTGATCCCGCACGACCACACCCAGGCGCCCCGGGTGGGCCTGCGCGGCGAACTGGCCGCCCTGCGCCCGCTCCCGGTCTGGCTCGCCCTCGGCACCACGGTCGCGGGCTTCGGGGCGCTGTTCTCCGCGTACAGCTACATCACGCCGATGCTCACGGACTCCGCCGGCTACGCCGACTCCAGCGTGACCCTCCTGCTCGCGCTGTTCGGCGTGGGCGCGACGGTGGGCAACCTGCTCGGCGGACGGCTCGCCGACCACTCCCTGCGCGGCACCCTCTTCGGCGGCCTGACCTCCCTGATCGTGGTCCTGGCGCTGTTCCCGGCGCTGATGTCGGCGCAGTGGAGCGCCGCGGTCGCGGTGGTCCTGCTGGGCACGGCGGCCTTCGTCACCGGGTCCCCGCTCCAGCTGATGGTCATGGAGAAGGCCTCGGCCGCCCCCTCCCTGGCCTCCTCCGCCAACCAGGCCGCGTTCAACCTGGCCAACGCCGGCGGCGCCTGGATCGGCGGCCTCGCCCTGGCCGCGGGCCTCGGCGCGACCTCCCCCGCGGTCACGGGCGCCGGCCTGGCCGTGCTCGGCCTCGGGGTCGCCGCGGTGGCGGCGGTCGTGGACCGGCGGCGCGCGGCCGTCCCGGCGGGCCGGGAGCGTGTGGTCGCCTCGCATCTGCCGGAGCACGCGGAGGCAGTGCGCCACTGAGC
>NZ_JBHUXV010000219.1:0-9335 GCF_042669125.1 Streptomyces sp. NPDC057253
GGCCGGGGCCCCGGCCCCCTCCGAGGACTCCGTTGCGGTATCGGCGGCGGCCTCCGCCGATACCGCAACGGCCACCGCCCCCGAGGCTCCGGCGGCCCCCTTCCGGATCGTCGCCGTCACCTCCTGCCCGACCGGCATCGCCCACACCTACATGGCGGCCGAGTCGCTGGAGAACGCCGGGCGCGAGGCGGGTGTCGAGCTCGTCGTCGAGACCCAGGGCTCGGCCGGCTTCGAGCGGCTCGACCCGGCGGTCATCGCGGCCGCGGACGGCGTGATCTTCGCCCACGACGTCCCCGTACGCGACAAGGACCGCTTCGCCGGCAAGCCGACCGTCGACGTCGGCGTGAAGGCGGGCATCAACCGCCCCGCCGAACTCATCACCGAGGTGCGCGGCAAGGCGGCCCGCGGTGAGGTGACGGCGGGCGCCGCCGGTGGCACGGGAACCCCGGTCGAGCGGGCCGGCGAGCCCGGCGACAGCTACGGCACCAAGCTCCGCAAGTGGCTGATGACCGGCGTGAGTTACATGGTCCCGTTCGTGGCCGCGGGCGGTCTGCTCATCGCCCTCGGCTTCGCGATCGGCGGCTACCAGATCAACGGCGCCAAGTCGGTCTCCGAGCACTTCGACTGGGGCCAGGTCGACAGCTGGGGCGCGCTGCTGTTCCAGATCGGCGGGGTCGCCTTCGGCTTCCTGATCCCGGTGCTCGCCGGATACATCGCCTTCGGCATGGCCGACCGGCCAGGCCTCGTGCCCGGCTTCGTCGGCGGCATGATCTCCGTCAACATCAACGCCGGCTTCCTCGGCGGCCTGGTCGCCGGTCTGCTGGCCGGTGGCGTGGTCCTCGCCATCCAGCGGGTGAAGATCCCGCCGGTGCTGCGCGGCATCATGCCGGTGGTCGTCATCCCGCTGATCTCGTCGATCGTCGTCGGCTTCCTGATGTTCATCGTCATCGGCAAGCCGATCGCCGAGGCCCAGAAGGCCATGACGGACTGGCTCAACAGCCTCTCCGGCACCAACGCCATCCTGCTCGGCATCCTGCTCGGCCTGATGATGTGCTTCGACCTCGGCGGCCCGGTCAACAAGGTCGCCTACGCCTTCGCCACCGCCGGCATCGCCGTGCAGGACCCCAGCGACTCCGCGATGAAGGTCATGGCCGCCGTGATGGCCGCCGGCATGGTGCCCCCGCTGGGCATGGCCCTCGCCACCACCGTCCGCAAGAAGCTGTTCACCCCGGCCGAGCGCGAGAACGGCAAGGCGGCCTGGGTCCTCGGCGCCTCCTTCATCTCCGAGGGCGCGATCCCGTTCGCCGCGGCCGACCCGCTGCGCGTCATCCCCGCCTCCATGGTGGGCGGCGCGGTCACCGGCGGCCTGACCATGGCCTTCGGCTCCACCCTGCGCGCCCCGCACGGCGGAATCTGGGTCACCTTCCTGATCGGCAAGCCGTTCCTCTACCTGCTGGCCATCGCCATCGGTACGGCGATCACGGCCGGCCTGGTCATCGTCCTGAAGGGGCTGCGCAAGGCGACCCCGGCGGCCGAGACCCCCGCGGCACCCGTCGCCGAGGCGGAGGCGAAGCAGCCGGTCGCCGCATAGGAACCGCCCCTTTGGGGTCACTGTGAGGTGTTCACGGCACCTGCGAGATACGTCACGGTCCGGGGCCAAAGTCCCGGACCGTGGTGTCTACTGGACCGCATGCCTGAGCATGTCTCCGTCTATCAGTCGCTTGGTGTGGCCCTGCTCGTCCTGGTGGTCTTCGCCTGGACGGCGGGACTGGCCTACATGCTGCGCCACGGCCGCCACGAGGCGGTCGCCTGGCGCGTCGCCCACGGTCTGCCGGCCCTCCCGCGCCCCCGTGCGGCCGCCCCCGGCCATGAGTCCGTCGCCCTGACCCCGGCGGAGGAGGACGCGTTCGCGGGTCTGGTACGGCAGTTCAGCGGCCGCCGCTGACCCGCACCGCGGGCGTGGGGCAGAGACCTGCATCGCGGGCGTGGCTCAGAAGACCCGCGCCGCGCGCCGCTCCATCGCCTCGCGGGCGGCGTCCTCGCTGACGTACACCTCGCACATGTGCCGTCCGTCGGGCGTCGCCGTGTGCTCGACCTCCCACAGGGAGATCTCCGCGCCGTCGCGCAGCAGGAACGCGTGCTCGTAGAGCGAGTAGCCAAGGCCGGCGCGCCCCGCCCGGCAGGGACGCCCGAAGGCCTGGGTGATCTGGTGCGCGAACGCCTCGGACAGCAGCGCCGCCGTCTCAGCGCCCGGCCGGTCCGGGTTCTCCGCGCGGCGCAGCAGCCGGCGCGCGTGGTCCGCCGAGTCGTCCGGGACGTAGGCGTGCCGCGGCGGATGCACGGGCTCCAGCTGCACCGTCACCGGCAGCTCGAAGTCCGGGGTGTCCGGCGGTAATGGCAGCCGTGCGGTCGCCGCCCGCAGCTCCTCCTCGTCGACGTACACCTCGTGCTGCGGAACGCTGTCCCGGGCGGTGTTGTGGACGAGCTCCCACAGGGTGAGCGCCGAGCCGTCGGCGAGCAGCCAGGTGTGCCGGTACGTCTCGCGGTGCAGGCCCGCGCTGTGGTGCGCGGAGTGCAGCGAACTGTCGTACGCCAGCGCGCAGTCCAGGTGCCGTATGGTCTCGTCCGGCAGCTCGAAGGAGTTCAGGGCACGACCAAGGAGTCGCGCGAGGTGCTCCTCCGGAGACTCGGGCGACTCGGGTGGTTCGTACGCTGCCGTCTCGTACGGAACGCTCAAGGTTTCTCCCGGCGTTGCTGCATGTCACCTTGTGGGTGCATACCGTAGCCCCTCGGTCGGACATCATGTCCGGGAACCGAGAAAACGTACGCCCGTAAAACTCCCGGGCCGCGCAGGAAGTTCCCACGCGACCCGATGTTCCGTCAAAACCCGCCGGTCAGACGGCACTTCCGGCGGTCCACTCGGTCCAGGGAAGGTTCCAGCCGTTGAGCCCGTTGTCCGGTGCCACCTGCTTGTCGGGGGAGTTCTTGACGATGACGACGTCCCCGATGATCGAGCTGTCGTAGAACCACTTGGCCGGGGTGTCGCCCTGGCCGCCCTTGACGTCCCGCAGTCCCACGCATCCATGGCTGGTGCCGGTGCGCCCGAAGGGCGGGTTCCCCTTGTTGTACCAGTAGTTGCCGTGGATGAAGGTCCCGGACCGCGTCAGTCGCATCGCGTCCGGGACGTCCTTGATGTCGTACGCGTTGGCCAGCGCCACCGTCCGGCTGTCCATACGGATCTTCTTGTGCTTCTCGGTGATCACCATCTGCCCGTTGTAGGTGGTGAACTTTGGGCTGCCGGACGAGATCGGCACCTTCTTGAGGACCTTGCCGTCCCGTACCACCGTCATGGTCTGTGTGTTCACGTCCACCGTGGAGACCTGCGACCGCCCGACGGTGAAGCTGACGGTCTTGCGCTGAACGCCGGTGACGCCGTTCGCCCCCTCGACCCCGTCCAGGTCGATCTTCATCGTGACCTTGGAACCGGCCTTCCAGTACTCCTCGGGCCGGAAGTCGAGCCGCTGCGAGCCGAACCAGTGCCCCACCACCTGCTGCCCGCTGCTGGAGCTGACGGTGATGTGCGACTGCACGGCCTTCCTGTCGGTGATCGCCTTGTCGAAATCGAACGACACCGGCATCCCCACCCCGACCGTCGTCCCGTTGTCCGGCGTGTACGTCCCGATGAAGCTGTTCGCCTTGGACACGGTCGTGAACACGGACTTCGTGGTCACGGCCTTCCCGTCCGAGTCCTTCGCCGTGGCGGCGATCTCGTACTTCGTCCCCCGCTCCAGCTGCTCCTCGGGCCTCCAGCTCCCGCCGTCGGCCGCGATCGCCCCGG
Source organism: Streptomyces sp. NPDC057253 (assembly GCF_042669125.1). NCBI lineage: Bacteria > Bacillati > Actinomycetota > Actinomycetes > Kitasatosporales > Streptomycetaceae > Streptomyces > Streptomyces sp. NPDC057253. The sequence continues at coordinate 3,839 of NZ_JBHUXV010000219.1, forward strand.
GCACGTCCTGGCCCGTCCCCGCCACCGTCATCTTCACGCTGGTCAGCGTGCCGTCGCTGACCTTCACACCGGTCGAGTTGATGGACGCCCCGGTGGAGCCGTTCTTGGCCGAGATGGCGATCTGCGCCGCGGACGACTTCGCGGGGTCCTTGCCGCCCTTGCCCTCGCTCGTGCCGTCGGAGTCGCCTCCGCACGCGGTGAGGGTGAGGGCGCCGACCACCAGGACGGCACAGGCCCCCCGTGCGTGCCGCGCTGCTATGTCAGCCGTTGTCACGGTCTGCTCCAGATTCATGCAGGATGCGTTGTCCACTCTGTTCCGTGAGGAAAGAGGGACCCGGTCCCCGACCGGGTTCCCTGCGTGGGAGCGCCTATGGGGGTGCCGGGTCCGGCAGTCGGGCGGCTGCGGGTGAGTGGGGGCTGGTCGCGCAGTTCCCCGCGCCCCTGGGGGGTGCAGACCCGCCCGCCACGATGAACTGTCGGCCGCCGCCCTGCACACGCCCCCACCGGACCGCAACGGGCCGCCGCAGGCATCTCGGGGGCGCGGGGAACTGCGCAAAGACGCCCGCCCCACCAAGCCGCGCTCACATCACAACCGCTGAGCGCCCCCGTACAGCGACTCATACGTCGGCCACCCCCCATCCACCCCCTCCGCGGGCGCCGCCGCCCGAATCCCCCGCACGATCGCCCGAGTCACCACATCCGCCCCCGCCGCGAGCACCTCGTTGAGCGCGAGCGGGCCGTCCCCCAAGTCCCTCGCCCCCGTGGCCAGCGCGAACACCGTGTCCCCGTCGTTCAGCAGATGCACCGGCCGCACCCCCCGCGCGATCCCGTCATGCCCCACCCCCGCCAGCTTCTGCGCCTGCGCCTTCGTCAGCTCCGCATCCGTGGCCACCACCGCGAGCGTCGTGTTCAGCGGCGGCGGTGCGTGACGCGCCGCGCTCTCCGCGAGCCGCCGGCGCGCGACCTCGTGCACCCGCTCCTCCGGACAGCGCACCCTCCCCTGGAACAACTCCCCGTACAGCACCCCCGTCTCCGGATCCGTCACCGCCCCGATCGCGTTGACCACCACCAGCGCCGCCACGGTGATCCCCGAGGGCAGCACCGCGCTCGCCGTCCCCACCCCACCCTTCATCGCCCCGGCCACGGCCCCCGTCCCGGCCCCCACACACCCTTCCGGCACCACCGACCCCACCGCACTCGCCGCCGCGGCCTCGACGGCGGCCCGCCCGGTCGCCGCGTCCGGCCGCGCCCGGAAGTCCCCGCCCCGCCCCAGGTCGAAGACACACGCGGCCGGCACGACCGGCACCACGTGCGAGGGATCCGGCCCGACCCGCACCCCGCGCCCCCGCTCCTCCAGCCAGGCCATCACCCCCGAGGCCGCGTCCAGCCCGTACGCGCTGCCCCCGGTCAGCACGATCGCGTCGACCTTCTGCACCACGTTGCGCGGATCCAGCGCGTCGGTCTCCTTGGTCCCGGGACCGCCCCCGCGCACATCCACCCCGGCGACCGCCCCGCCCTCCGGGGCGAGCACGACGGTGGTCCCGGTGAGCCAGCCGCCACCAGTGCGGGTCGCATGCCCCACCCGCACCCCCGCGACATCCGTCAGAGCGTCCACTGCCATGTCCTCAGTCCCCGTCCGTGCCCAGCCCCGGCCCGGCCCCCGCCGTGGCCTCGGCGCCGCCGCGCCCCACCCCGCTGTCCGCGCCCGCCGCACGTTCCCGAGCCGCCCGGCGCGCCGTCAGCGTCGTGCCGGTCACCACCGCCAGTCCCGCCGCGATGCCCGCCGCGAGCACCGCCCAGTCGCCCAGGAAGGTGCAGCAGATCACCAGCAACGCCGTGACCGGCAGCACCAGTTGCTGCGCGATGCCCACCTTGAAGAACCGGGAGTGCAGCACCCACACGACGAGCAGGTAGAGCGCCGTCGGCAGGGTCACCGCGGCCGACGCGGCGAGCGTCGAGATGTGCGCCTTGCCGACCGCCTGCTCGACGGCGACCTCCAGGCCCGCCCCGATCGCCGCGGCCGAGGCGAAGACCACGTAGTGGCCGTAACCCCACAGGAACGCCTGCCTGTTGGAGCGCAGACGGTCATGGATGGGCACCACGAAGTAGATCCACCAGGCGGCGAAGATGATCAACAGCCCGCCCGCAGCGATCGGCAGGAGCTCACCCAGCGCGTCCTGCTCGTCGATACCGGACTTCACGGCGATCGTGGCGGCGGCGATCGTCTCACCGAGCACGATGATCGTGAACAGCCCGTACCGCTCCGCGATGTGGTGCGGATGCCACGACGTCGGATGGTCCCGCTCGGCGAACGGCGGCACACACATCTCCAGCAGCGCCATCACCAGGAACACCCAGGGCCGCCCGCCCTCGGGCAGCACCAGCAGCCCCAGCCAGCCGACCTGGCACAGCAGCACACCGAAGGCGTACCGCAGCGCCATCGTCCGCTCCGCGCCCTCGCTCGACCACGCCACCCGCAGCCACTGGGTGATCAACGCCAGCCGCATGATCAGGTAGCCCAGCCACACGGCCAGGAACTCGTGGTCCTCGAACGCCCTGGACACCCCGGCCGCCAGCACCAGGACACCGGCGATCTGGACCAGCGTGACGACCCGGTACAGCGCGTCGTCGTTGTCGTACGCCGAGGCGAACCAGGTGAAGTTCATCCAGGCCCACCAGATGGCGAAGAAGACCATCGAGTAGTTCAGGATGCCCTCGCCGGCGTGTCCCTCGGCGACCGCGTGCACCAGGGCCACGCCCGCCTGGGCGATGGCGACGACGAAGCACAGGTCGAAGAAGAGCTCCAGCGGCGAGGCGACCCGGTGGGCCTCGTCCCGGCCGCGGGCGGTGAGTCTGCGCAGTGGACTGTGGGGCGGGCTGGACGTCATGGACCCAAGCACAGCAGATACCGACCGGAAACGCTCATGGATGGGTGCACGGGCGTCGGTGGGCCGCCTGGCCGGGGCGGCGGCCGGTCGCACGGCATGAGCCCGGCCGGGCCGCACCCCGGACCCCCGCACCCCAGACCCCCGTGCCCCGGACCCCCGCACCCCGGACCCCCGCACCCCGGACCCCCGTACCCTGGACCCATGAGCAGCGCCCACCACCCCGAGCCCCGCGAGCCGAAGCCCGCGCTGGTCTTCGACGACCCCCTGGACCAGCAGTCCTCGGACGACACCGACCGCGGCTGGGGCGACCGGCCGCGCACCGACGGCGACAGCGCGGCCGACCTGAAGCGCTTCCTCGACGAGAAGCCGCCCCACCACATCTGAGCGGGAGCTACGGCTCGCGGTGTCCCGAGCCGCGCTGCGCGACCAGCGCGTCGCGGATCTCCTTGAGGACCTCCAGCTCGGTCACCTCGATGACCTCGCGCGTGCCCTCCCTCGCCTTCCGCCGGGCCTCCACGCGGGCCAGGTACCTTGCCATCGGCAGCACCATCAGGAAGTAGACGACGGCCGCGGTGATCACGAAGCTGAGGGTGGCGCCGAGGACCGAGCCCCACCTGATCGGGATGCCGCTCAGCACCGTGCCGTCCGCCGCGACCTTGCACGGCTCCTGCAGACACGAGCTGTAGCTGTCGAGGTTCTTGGTGCCGATCGCCCCCACCAGCGGGTTGATGATCCCCTTCACCACCGAGTTCACGATGTTGGTGAAGGCGGCGCCGATGACCACCGCGACTGCCAGATCGACGACGTTCCCGCGCATCAGGAAGGCCTTGAAGCCCTCCCAGACGCTCGGCTTCTTCTCGCTCACCCGTGGGCCTCTTCTCGTACGTACAGGTTGTGGAACAAACAGCTCCGCAACCTACGTCAACCTGAGGCGACCGTGTCCAATTGGGTAGCTCGAAAGGGCGACTTGACACCAGCCTGCGCAACAGACGGAACACACGGCTCAACACAGTGTCACCGCCAACCGCGCCGTGGAGCTCGCCCCGACGAGACGGGCCGCCGTGGAGCGGGGCACCGACAGGACGACCAGGGCCCCGCTGTCGTCGGCACCTTCCGGCGCCTGGGGCACCTTCGACACCCGTGCCCCGCGCGCGATCACCCGTGCGTCGCCGCCCGTCGCCGACTCCTGCGCGGCGATCACGTCGACCCGGTCCCCGGGCCGCAGCAGCCGCACGGTCGCCCCGTCGGCGATCCGCACCGGCGCCGACACCGTCGTGACGGCCCGGTGCTCGCGTACGGGCGCGACCACCGGATGCCCGCGCGCTCCGTCGGTGTCGCGCGGGCCGGCCGCCACGAGCGCGGCCGCGGTGACGACCAGTCCGACGGCCACGGCACGGCGTCGGTGCCGCACGAGCCGCCGCAGCTGATACCGCCCGCCGCGCACCCGCACCGGCGCGAAGTGCGGGACCTCGCAGGTCGGCGGCGCGTCGGTGCCGGGCGGGTGCGAGGCGGAAACAGAAGGGGAAACAACAGGGGACACAGCAGGGGAGGGAGCGAAGGGCATCAGGACCACCACCAGCGACGAGAGATCGGCTTGCGCTCCCACGATGAGGCTTCGCACCGGATCCCGCCGGGGCCGGTGGACGGCCCACCGCTTGTGGAAAACTCCCTCACCCGAACGAGAGCCTCCGCCCCAACCCCCGGTCCAGGTCAGGGCAGTTCGAACCCCGGATCCATCCCACCCAGCGCGTTCACGCACAGACAGTCCCGCTCGTCCCCGGCCGGCAGCGCCGCCACCGCGTCGAACAGCACACCCCGCAGCCGGTCCACGTTCGCCGCGAACACCCGCAGCACCTCGTCGTGCGAGACGCCCTCCCCGGTCTCGGCGCCCGCGTCGAGGTCGGTGACCAGGGTCAACGACGTGTAGCAGAGCTCCAGTTCACGGGCGAGCGCGGCCTCCGGGTGCCCGGTCATGCCGACCACCGACCAGCCCTGCGCCTGGTGCCACAGGGACTCGGCGCGGGTGGAGAACCGGGGCCCCTCGACCACGACCAGCGTGCCGCCGTCCACCGCCTCCCAGTCCCGCCCGCGAGCCGCCTTCAGCGCGGCCGCCCGCCCGGTGGGGCAGTACGGGTCGGCCAGGGACACGTGCACCACGTTCGGCACCCCGCCCCCCGGCAGCGGCAGCCCGTCGAAGTAGGTGCCGACCCTGGACTTCGTACGGTCGACCAGCTGGTCCGGCACGAGCAGCGTGCCCGGACCGTACTCGGGCCGCAGCCCGCCCACCGCGCACGGACCGAGGATCTGCCGCGCCCCCACCGACCGGAGCGCCCACAGATTGGCCCGGTAGTTGATGCGGTGCGGCGGCAGATGGTGGCCGCGTCCGTGCCGGGGCAGGAAGGCGACCCGCCGGCCGGCGACCTCGCCGAGGAAGAGGGAGTCGCTGGGCGGCCCGTAGGGCGTGTCCACCTGGACCTCGGTCACGTCCTCGAGGAACGAGTAGAAGCCGGAGCCGCCGATTACGCCGATCTCTGCGTTCGCCATGCCCGCACAGTATCCGGCCCCGAAAACCCGCGGCGAGGGGCTCGGGGGAACGCCGAGAACCCTGT
>NZ_JBHUXV010000220.1:0-9312 GCF_042669125.1 Streptomyces sp. NPDC057253
GTCGCGCAGTTCCCCGCGCCCCTTCAGGTAGGCCGACGGGCCCTGGGTGCGGATGCTCCCAGGGCCCGTCGTACGACATTCAAGGTGCCGTCGGCGATCAGGCCTCGGTCTTGTCCTCGGCCTCGGCCTCGGCCGGAGTCTCCTCCGACGTGGCCTCGACGGTCTCGGCCGTCTCGTCCTCGTCGTCGTCCAGGTCGATGACCTCGCCGTTGGTGTCCTTGACCGTGGCGGCCTCGACGACGACCGCGAGGGCCTTGCCGCGGGCGACCTCACCGACGAGCAGCGGGACCTGGCCGCCCTCGACGACCGCCTGGGCGAACTGGTCGGGGGACATGCCGGAGGAAGCCGCGCGGCGCATGAGGTGCTCGGTGAGCTCCTCCTGGTTGACGTTCAGCTTCTCGCGCTTGACGAGCTCGTCGAGGACGAACTGGGTCTTGATGCCCTTGACCGCGGCGTCCTTGGTCTCGGTGTCGAACTCCTCGGCCGTCTTGCCCTGGATCTCGAGGTACTTCTCGAGGTCGAGGCCCATCTGGCCGAGCTGGTGGTGCTCCAGGTTGTGCTTGCGGGTGTTGATCTCGTCCTCGAGGAGCTTCTCGGGGACGGGCACCTCGACGAGCTCCAGGAGCTTCTCCAGGACGCGCTCCTGGGCCTGGGTGGCCTGGTCGTACTGCTTCATGTTCTCGAGGCGCTTGCGGCTGTCGGCCCTCAGCTCCTCAAGGGTGTCGAACTCGGAGGCGAGCTGCGCGAACTCGTCGTCCAGCTCGGGCAGTTCGCGGGCGGCGACCTGGGTGACCTTGACGGTGACCTCGGCCTCCTTGCCGGCCGCCGAGCCGCCCTTGAGCTCGGAGGTGAAGGTGGCCTCGCCACCGGCCTCCAGGCCCTTGACCGCGTCGTCGATGCCGTCGAGGAGCTCGCCGGAGCCGATGGTGTAAGAGACGCCGCTCGCGACGCCGTCCTCCAGCACCTCGCCGTCGACCTTGGCCTCCAGGTCGATGGTGACGACGTCGCCGTCCTCGGCGGCGCGCTCGACCGGGGAGGTCGAGGCGAAGCGCTCGCGGAGCTCGGTCACGGCCTTGTCGACGTCCTCGTCGCTGACCTCGACCGCGTCGACCTCGACCTCGATGCCGGAGTAGTCCGGGATCTCGATGGTCGGGCGGACGTCGACCTCGGCGGTGAAGTTCAGCGTCTCGCCGTCCTTCAGCTCGGTGATGTCGACCTCGGGCTGGCCCAGGACGTCGATCTCGGCCTCGTTGACCGCCTCGGTGTAGAACTTCGGAAGCGCCTCGTTGACGGCCTCCTCCAGCACCGCACCGCGGCCGAACCGCTGGTCGATGACGCGCGCCGGGATCTTGCCCTTCCGGAAGCCCTTCACCGTGACCTGCTGGTTGATCTTCTTGTACGCCGCGTCGAGGCTGTCCTTGAGCTCCTCGAAGGGCACCTCGATGCTGAGCCGAACCCGAGTCGGGTTCAGGGTCTCCACGGCGCTCTTCACGGTTCGGTCTCCTTGTGGCTGACTTCTCGGATTCTGCCGGGGCCAGAACGGCTCCGGCGGATAGCCGCCCGGAGGACTTCTAGTAGGAGAGACACACGGGCGTGCAGCTTGCATAGTAACGGCAGCGGCGACACGCCCCAAAGGCGATCACCGAAGCGAGCGCGCGCGGTGATCGCGCAGGTGGTCGGGGTGGCGGGATTTGAACCCACGGCCTTCCGCTCCCAAAGCGGACGCGCTACCAAGCTGCGCCACACCCCGTCTGGTGCGACACGTAGGGTACATGCCCGCAGGCTGCGGGGTTACCGCATTTCGCGAGCGCGCAGGGATGCGTACGCGCGCGGGAGCACCGTGGGAGCGCTCGGTGGACGTCCGGCACGGGAAGGGATGTGCGACGAGGCGTGACGACCCGCTACGATGCTTGCGTGCCGCCGGGGAGTGATCCGTGGCGTGTGCTGTGCGGGCGTAGCTCAATGGTAGAGCCCTAGTCTTCCAAACTAGCTACGCGGGTTCGATTCCCGTCGCCCGCTCCACATGAGTCAGGGCCAGGTCCGAGGATCACTCCTCCGCCTGGCCCTGAGTCGTTTCCGGGGCTCCGATCAGCACTGGTGTACTGGGGCCGTTCTCGCAGACGGATGTCGATCGTCGCGCCGACCTGCCGCAAGCCCGGGTCCGTGGACCAGTGCACCCGCTCTTCAGGGGAGCTTGTGGGCGAGGACGTCGAGGCGCTCGACGGAAGGCGGTTGGGCGAACAGTTCGCCGGCTCGTTCCATCAGGGCTTTGCCCAGGCGACCGGCGAGATGGGCCTGGCGTGCGTCGTCATCGGGAAAGGCGTCGAAGACGGCGAAGGTGGACGGGCTCACCCGCACGGCGAACCATGCGACGGTGCCGGGCTCCTCCTGGACGAGGGCAAGGCCCTTGCGGAGAAAGGCGGCGACCTCTTCCTCCTTGCCAGGCAGGGCCTCGACCTGTACGTGCAGGGCAACGTTGACGTCGGCCATGAAGGGGCTCCTTGCTCAGGCTCGGCCACCCGGGAGCGGCAGGGCACCGAATTGATGGGTGGGACCGAACGGGTCTCCTGTATGACCGCGTCGACACCTCACCCTCCACCCTTTTGCCCCGGTTCGTGACCTTGGACGGCACATGACCACCGAATACGGCCAAATCGCGACCTACTGGGATCAGGTCAATTCCGCTCACACTCGAACACATGGGGGCGACCAGGGATCAGGACACGCACTTATGCCATCGCTGCGGGGTGACGAGCCCCACCGTGCGCGAGCGCGGGCGGATCGATCTCATGGCCAGGTTCTGCGAGGCGTGCTGGAACGTCCTCGCCAACGAGATGGCCGTGACCGATGGCGCCACCGCTCCCCCGAGGCCGGAGCCGGATCCCGACGACGTGTCATGGATCGAGCCCCCTACTTGCCCCAAGTGCGGCGCGTTTGTGCGGATCTACCCGACCACGTACGACCGATGGGTCAGCCTCTCCGCAGCGGAGATGCCCGCCAAGGACGTCCCGGAGCCCTTCCGCTGGCGCCTGATGAGACTGCCGGACCTCTCCCGTGTCACGACCGACATCGTGGCTGTACGCGTCCGTGGAATCGATCCGCTGCCCGGGGAGCCGGTCGTACCGGCCCACCGCATGATGTGCGTCCCCGAGCGGGACGAGCCGTAGATCACGGTGAGCGTCCCGGGAACCAGCGGTTCAGCCACTTGCCGGCTCAGGCGGCATCCGCATACGCGATCTTCCAGACCAGCTACGCGGGTTCGATTCCCGTCCCGTCGCCCGCTCCGATCAGGCCGTCGGCCCGGATCCTCATCGAGGGTCCGGGCCGGCGGCCTGTGGCGTGTCTAGAACTGGATCGAGTTGATGGTGTCGGCTATCGAGTCCAGGAAGCGTTGGATGTCGTCGGCCATGCCGGTCGAGGCGAGGAAGAAGCCGAAGAGCACCGCGACTATGGCGGGGCCGGCCTTGATGGAGCCTCCCCGCATCAACACCACCAGGATGATCCCCAACAGCAGCACCACTGACAGCGAAATGGCCACAACTGATCACACCCTCGGTCGGTCCGCTCTCCCGGCCCGGGGACGCGACCCCGCGACCCCCGCCAGAACCATCGTGCCACCAACGCGGCCCGCATATGCGGCCGGTGAGGCAACGTTTGGCCATGCCGATACACGCCCCGCAACCCCTGGCCGGTTCCTTTCGGTTCCCGTCCACCGCGCCCACACATCCCGTTCGCAGGGAATTCGAATGACCGGCACAGGCGTGGGGTGAGTACGCTCATGTGGCATTTGAGGGGGATTAATCCGGGCAATACGGGCTTGTTGAAGTCGCCTCAGAAGTGAACAACGAGCCACCAAACAGCCGGTTTTACGGAAACACACAGCCGGGGCTAGGGTCCCTCAGATGTTTCAAGCCGCCAAGCCACGCGACGCCTTCTTCGACAACGCCAAGTACCTGGCGATCGTCCTGGTGGCCGTCGCGCACTCCTGGGAGCCCCTCAAGGGCGACAGCCGGATCCTGGAGGGCGTGTACACGGTCGTGTACTCGTTCCACATGCCGGCGTTCATCCTCATCTCCGGGTTCTTCTCCCGCAGTTTCGACATGCGCCCGGACCGGCTGAAGCGGCTCGTCACCGGCGTCGCGGTGCCGTACATCGTCTTCGAGACGGCGTACTCCCTCTTCAAGCGGTACGCCGACCACGACCCCGGCATGGAGATCAGCCTCCTCGACCCGTGGTTCCTCACCTGGTTCCTGGTCGCCCTGTTCATCTGGCGGCTGACCACACCGATCTGGAAGCTGGTGCGATGGCCGCTGCCGCTCGCGCTCGGCATCGCGATGCTGGCCTCGGTCACCCCGGACATCGGTGACGACCTCGACCTCCAGCGGGTGCTCCAGTTCCTGCCGTACTTCGTGCTGGGCCTGGTCATGAAGCCGGAGCACTTCCGGACGGTGCGCCGGCGCTCGGTGCGGATCGCGGCGGTGCCGGTGTTCGCGGCGGCCCTCGCCGTCGGCTGGTGGGCGGTGCCGCGCATGAACACCGAGTGGTTCTACCACCGCAACGCCGTCCAGGAGATGGGCGCGCCCTGGTGGACCGGACCGGTCATGGTGCTGGCCATGTTCGGCAGTTCGCTGCTGCTGACGGCCTGCTTCTTCGCCTGGGTGCCGGGCCGGCCGATGTGGTTCACCACGCTCGGCGCCGGCACGCTCTACGGCTATCTGCTGCACGGCTTCCTCATCAAGGGCGCCGGTTTCGCGGGCTGGTTCGACCACGCCTGGCTGCACCGGCCGGCCGGCGAGCTCTTCGTGAGCGCCCTCGCCGCGATCGCCGTCACCCTGCTGTGCACCGCGCCGGTGCGCCGGGTCTTCCGGTGCGTGATGGAGCCCGACATGAACTGGGCGTTCCGGCGGGAGGCGGCCGAGGTGGCCGGCGCGGCCAAGGGGCGCGAGCAGCAGAAGGCCGCGGCTCAGGAAACGGCCACGCCCCGGGAGAAGGCCGCGCCCCGCGACAAGGTCAGCGTCTAGTCAGTCGCCTGCGACCAGACCGAGCAGCGCGCGCATCCTCGCGTACTTCTCGGTCAGCCGTGTCCGTGTCACCTCGTCCAGGACGGCGAGGCGGGCCGGGTCCGCGTTGTGCGCCAGGTCGGCCTCCTTCACCAGCAGCGCGCCCGGGGTCGCGAGGATGCGCCCGGCGTACGCCTCCGGTGGCTCTCCGGCCCGCTTGGTGACGGCGAGCACGATGTCCTTCGTACGACGGCTCAGGGCGGCCTCTTCGAGCCAGCGCGCGGAGAGGGCGTCGTCCTCGACGGAGTCGTGCAGCCAGGCCGCCGCGATCTGCTCCTCGTCGCCGCCCCGCGCGCGCACGCCCTCGGCGACGGCCCTCAGGTGTTCGGCGTAGGGCCGTCCCGCCTTGTCGGTCTGGCCCGCGTGGGCGGCTCGGGCGGTGGCCTCTACGTCGGCGAGCGTCAGTCGGTTCACTCGTCCAGTGTGTCCCGGCGCAGGGCGGCGCGGGCCGGGAGACCGGCCGCGGTGAGGCCGAGGACGACGATCGCGTCGGCGAAGGCGCCGTGGACGAGCGGAACGAACGTACGGAGGGAAGAGGTCGGGGGCGATGCGGACGGCCGGCGGATCGGGCCTGGGGTGAACCCCGCCCGCCTCAGCGCGGCAGCGCCTGAGCCGTCGGCCCCTCGCGGGAGATCAGCAGCAGTGCCCGGTCGTCGTTGACGTCCTTCGCGACCGCCTCGATCAGGTGCCAGGCGGCGCCGTGGAAACCGCCCGCCACATACCGGTCGGCCTCCCCGGTCAGGCGGTCGATGCCCTCCACTATGTCCCGGTCGGACGTCTCCACCAGACCGTCGGTGAAGAGCATCAGTACGTCACCGGGGCGCAGCGAACCCTTCACGGGGTCGAACTGGGCACCGTCGTACACCCCGAGCAGGGGCCCTTCCGCGGCCTTCTCCTCCCAGCGGCCGCTGCCGGCGCTGAGCTGGAGGCCCGGCGGATGACCGGCCGAGTAGAGCTCGTAGTCGCCGGAGTCCAGGTCCAGCACCAGGTGGATCGAGGTCGCGAAGCCCTCGTCCCAGTCCTGGCGCAGGAGATAGCCGTTGGCGGCGGGAAGGAAGGCGTGCGGGGGCAGGGAGCCGAGCAGTCCGCCGAAGGCGCCCGAGAGCAGCAGCGCACGGGAGCCGGCATCCATCCCCTTTCCGGACACATCGGTCAGCACGACCTCCAGCGTCCGGCCGCCGTTGGTCCGGGCCGCGACCACGAAGTCGCCGGAGAACGACTGCCCGCCGGCCGGCCGCAGCGCCATCTCCCGGTGCCAACCCTGGGGCAGCTGCGGCAACTTGCTCTGCACCCGGATGCGTTCGCGCAGGTCGAACAGCATGGTGCCGCCGCGCCGCCAGGGCACCCCGACCCGACTGCGGAACTGGGCGATGAGCAGGCCGAAGAAGCCACAGGCGGCCACCACCAGGACCACGCCCGGCGTGACCCGGGACGGCCCCTCGGTGTACGGCCCCAGCTGCACCGACTCCACGATCAGCGCGGTCGCCGCCGCCGCGTACAGGCCGAGCAGGCTCGCCGGGCGCAGCAGCAGGCCGCCCGCGACGATCGGCAGGACCAGCGCGGCCGGTGAGCACCACACGGAGTTCATGAGAGTGACGGACGCGATGAGGGGCACGGTGAGGAGGAGACCTGCGAGCGCGACCCAGTCCGAGCCGTCGCCGCGGAAGTAGTCCACGGCACTTCTGCGCAGGCCGACGCGGGCCCGGTGCCACTGCATCCTCAACCGGGCCGTGAACGTCTCGGCTTCCGCGCGCCGCTCTCGTCCTGCTGCCATTAGTTCGGGACCCTATCCATCGAACCCGCTGCTTGGCACGGGAGGTCCCACTTGTCCCCCGTCCGAGCTTCAACTTCACAGTGAACTTCACCGAAGGCCGCTGCGACGCCGCCAAGCCGAAATTCCCTCGCTCGTCACGCATTGCCCTGGTAGGCATGGAGCATGGGGACTGACGTGCGGGTGCTTCGACGGGACGACTGGGACGAGTGGTACGACAACCTGCTCCGCGCTTTCGGCGGGATCCCGGAGCCTGCCGAGGAACGGGAGGTGTTCCGTGAACTCACGGAGATCGACCGCTCCATCGGCGTCTGGGACGACGGGCGGTGCGTGGGGACGGCGGGTGCGTTCAGCTTCCGGCTGACCGTGCCGGGCGGCGCCGCGGTGCCCACCGCGGGCGTGACCATGGTGAGCGTGGCGGCCACCCACCGGCGGCGCGGGGTGCTGACCTCGATGATGCGGCGCCAGCTGGACGACGTGCGCTCCTGGGGCGAGCCGCTGGCCGTGCTCACGGCCTCCGAGCCGGTGATCTACGGCCGCTTCGGGTACGGCGTCGGCACCTACCACGTGAACGCGGACATCGACACGACCCGGGTCCGGCTGTCCGTGCCGCCCGGCACCGACGACGTACGGCTGCGGTACGCGGCGCCCGCCGAGGTGCTCGACGCCTGCGAGGCCGTGTACGACCGGCTCGTATCGCGGCGGCCCGGGATGATCGCCCGGATCCCCGGCTGGGAGCGGCTGTGGCTGCTGGACCCGGAGAGCACGCGGGACGGCGCCTCGCCGCTCCAGTGCGTGGTCGCGGAGCGGGACGGCGAGGTCGTGGGGTTCGTCCGGTACCGGGTCAAGGCGGGCTGGGAGGCGGCCGGGCCCAAGGGCACGGTGGTCGTCTCCGACCTGGAGGCGCTGGACCCGGCCGGACACGCCGCGCTGTGGCGGTTCCTGTTCGACCTCGACCTGACCTCCCGGATCGACGTCCGGCGCCGGCCCGTGGACGAGGCCTGGCAGTACCTGGTCTCCGACATCCGGCGCTGCTCGGTGCTGGTGCGGGACTCCCTGCACGTACGGCTGGTGGACGTCGGCGCCGCGCTGGAGGCGCGGACCTATCAGACGCCGGTGGACGTGGTGGTGGAGGTCGAGGACGCCTTCTGCCCCTGGAACGCGGGGCGTTGGCGGCTCAGCGGGGACAGCAAGGGGGCGTCGTGCGAGCGTACGACGGACTCGGCCGATCTCGCCTTGTCCGTACGGGAGTTGGGGGCGGCGTATCTCGGCGGGGTGAGCCTGGCCTCGCTCGCGGGGGCGGGGCTGGTGCGGGAGTTGCGGCAGGGGGCGCTGGCGGAGGCGTCGGCGGGGTTCGGGTCGGTCGCGGTGCCGTGGCTGCCGCACGGGTTCTGAGCCCCGACTCCCCGAGTTCTCAGGGTTTCTGGCAGGTCGGACACCAGAAGAGGTTGCGGGCGGCGAGATCGGCGGTGCGGATCTCGCCGCCACAGATGTGACAGGGCAGATTGGCCCTGCGGTAGACGTAGACCTCGCCGCCGTGGTCGTCCACGCGCGGCGGGCGGCCCATCGCCTCCGGGGTGTGCTCGGGGCGGACGGTGTCGATGCGGTTGTTCCTGACGCCCTCGCGCATGAGCTCGACGAGGTCGGTCCAGATCGCGTCCCACTCGGCCGGGGTGATGTCCCTGCCGGCCCGGTAGGGGTCGATGCGGTGCCGGAAGAGGACCTCGGCGCGGTAGACGTTGCCCACGCCCGCGATGACCTTCTGGTCCATCAGGAGGGCGGCGATCGTCGTACGGCTGCGGGAGATCCGTCGGTACGCCGCCTGCGGGTCGGCGTCGGTGTCGGCGCGGAGGGGGTCGGGGCCGAGGCGGTCGTGTATCGACTGCTTCTCGGCGGGGGTGATCAGGGCGCAGGTGGTGGGGCCGCGGAGGTCCACGTACGCCGTGCTGTTCGCCAGGCGGAGGCGGACGGTGTCGGTGGGCGGGGGTGCGGGGGCGTCGCCGAAGGTGACCTTGCCGAAGAGACCGAGGTGGATGTGGACCCAGTCGGTGGCGCGGAAGCCGAGGAAGAGGTGCTTGCCGTGGGCTTCGGTGCGGGTGAGTTCTGAGCCGGTGAGGAGTTCGGCGGCGTCGGAGAACTTGCCCTGGGGGCTGGTGACGTGGGGTTTCGTGCCCTGGAACGCGGCGCCGTAGTCCTGGGCCAGGCGATGGATCGTGTGGCCCTCGGGCACGGTGGCTCCTCTTGTGCGTGTCTGGGTGGGCGCCGGGTGCTTCTCGCCCCTGCCGCCCCTACCCGTCCCGTCCTCCAGGGGGTTGAGCCCCCTTCGACCCCCGTCGCGGGGGCCCGCCCCCGCACCCCCGCTCCTCAAACGCCGGAGGGGCTGGATTTCACAACGCCGGGGACCCCGAGACACCCAGGGGCGCGGGGAACTGCACGACCAGCCCCCACGCGCCCGCAGTCGACCCCGCCCCCGTCCGGCCC
>NZ_JBHUXV010000221.1:0-9114 GCF_042669125.1 Streptomyces sp. NPDC057253
CCGCGGGCTCAGCCCGTTCTCACACCGGCTGCCACAGCCCCGGCGCCAGCGCCGGCTGCCAGGCGGTCTGCGCCTGGTGGGACTGGAGGCACTCGTAGGAGACGCCGTCGAGGGTCACGCGCGCCCCGACCTCGTACACCCGTCCCGCGGTCCAGCCGTCCGACGAGCCGCCGTCCTCCGGGTCGGGGGCGGGCGTGCCGCTCTCGGCCGTGCTGGTCCTGAGGGTGAGGCCGAACGTGCTGAGCAGCGGGTTGATCGGCTGGTAGAAGGTCGTCCCGCCCCTCGTGCAGTCGCCGGACCCGCCGGAGGTGACGCCCTGGGCCTGGACGCCCGAGATGTAGGAACCGCCGGAGTCGCCCGGCTCCGCGCACACGGTCGTACGGGTCACGCCGTCGACGGTGCCCTCGGCGTAGCTGACGCTCGTGTCGTGCTGCTGGATCGTGCCGCAGTGCCAGCCGGTGGTGGATCCCGACCGGCACACCGCGGCACCCGTCAGAGCCTGCACCGAACCGGCGGTCTGCACGTCCTGGCCGCCCTCGCCCTTGACGGCGGACGTGGCCGTCCAGTCGGCGTTGACCCCGACCCAGGACATGTCCTGACCGGGGAAGATCGATGCCTGGAAGGTGCCCTGGGCGACCTGGTTGTACCCGGTGGTGGTCGAGCCCGCCTGCCCGCAGTGGCCGGCCGTGGCGAAGCCCTGCTGCGCGCCCTTGGTGACGCCGAAGCCCACGGAACAGCGGGCCGTGCCGTCGATGTAGAAGGGGTCGCCGCCCTTGATGTCGTAGAGCGCGCGGGGCTGGTCGGCCGAGACCTTGACGTCCACGAGCGCGCTGTCGACGCCGGCGGCCTCGACCAGCGTGTCCGCGGCGGCGCGGCTGGTCGCCTGGACCGTGACCCGGTTGGTGCGTACGTCGATGTACCGGACCGGTGTGTCGAGGGCCTTGCCGCTCACGGCGGCGTCCAGCTTGCTCTTGGCGGCCCTCAGCTCCTCCAGCGCGGTCCCGACGACCATGGCCCGCGCGCCCCCGGCCTCGATGGCGGGGGTGTCCGCGACGTCGGTGCTCGCCACGGTCAGGTCGGCGGAGGTGTCGCCGCTGACCCAGGCGCCGGCGAAGCGCTTGCCGAGCGCGTTCTGGAGTCGCCCGGCGCGCGCGCCCGCCTCGGCCTCGTTCAGCAGGCGGGTCCTCGCCTGCGCCTCGGTCAGGCTCAGATCACGCACCAGCGCCCGCAGGACCTCGGACGAGGGGCGGTCGGCGCCGAGTGTCTCGGCGGCGGAGGGTGCCGGCGTGGGCGTGGGGGGCTCGGCGGCCGCGACCGCGGGCAGTCCCGCGAGGACGAGTGCGCCGAGCACCGTCAACGCGGCACGGCCGGCCGAGGCGTGTCTGTGGGGCATCAGGTTCTCCTGGAGTGGGGGGGACGAAACGTCTTGAAACATCTCGAATCCCTAGACCTTGCCGAAAAGGCCGCAGAGGATGTGTGCTTCCCGCCCGTTCCGCGCATCGGACGACACGAGGGGGCCGCCCGGCGCAGCACAGGATGCCGACGGGGCGGTTTCCCGGGTACGACGGGTGGCGCGGCTGTGCCGGTTAACCTGTGCTCATGCCTCGCTACGAATACCGCTGCCGTACCTGCGGCGACACCTTCGAACTCAGCCGCCCCATGGCCGAGTCCTCGGCCCCCGCGGACTGCCCGGCCGGCCACGACGACACCGTGAAGCTGCTGTCGACGGTGGCGGTGGGCGGCTCGGCCTCCGCGTCGGCCCCGGCGCCTCAGGCCGGCGGCGGCGGCGGGTGCTGCGGAGGCGGCTGCTGCGGCTGACAGCCGCAGCAGAGCGCAACGGCGAGCGGACCGCCGTACGGCGGCCTCTTCAGGTTGCCTTCAGGTCCGCCTCCCTAGCGTGGGCCCATGTCAGCCATCGAGTGGGTCAACGGCCTCATGGACACGCTGGGCGCCCCCGGCGCCGGGGTGGCCATCGCCCTGGAGAACCTCTTCCCGCCCATCCCGAGCGAGGCGATCCTGCCGCTCGCGGGCTTCGCGGCGAGCACCGGCGAGCTGAACCTGCTCGCCGTGCTGCTGTGGACGACGGCGGGCTCGGTGGTCGGCGCCCTCGCGCTCTACGGCGTCGGCGCGCTGCTCGGCCGGGACCGCACGGTGGCACTCGCGGCCCGGCTGCCGCTCGTCAAGGCCGCCGACGTCGAACGCACCGAGGCCTGGTTCCTGCGGCACGGCACCAAGGCGGTGTTCTTCGGCCGCATGATCCCGGTCTTCCGCAGCCTCGTCTCCGTCCCGGCCGGCGTCGAACGCATGCCGCTGCCGGTGTTCCTGACCCTGACCACGCTCGGCAGCGCCCTGTGGAACACGGCGTTCGTCCTCGCGGGCCACACCCTGGGCGCCAACTGGACCCAGGTCACCGAGGTGGTGTCCGCCTACTCGAAGGTGGTCCTCGCGGCAGCGGCCCTGTCGGTGACGGCCTTCGTCACGCTACGACTGCTGCGGCGCCCGGGACCGGGTCGGCGCGGGGCGGACAGGGACACGGCCCCCGACGCGGACACGGACGCGCGGGGTGAACGCGAGTCCGCGGAACCGGTGTCCTAGCGGGCCCCGCCGGTGTCTTAGCCGACCCCGCCGGTGTCCTAGCTGACCCCGCCGGTGTCCTGGCAGGCAGGGGGCGGGCGACCCGGGGCCGGTGGTCGCGCAGGCGGGGGCCGGTGGTCACGCAGACCGGGGCCGACGACCGCCGATCGCCCGCCCGCCGGTGTCCCAGTCGACGCCCGCCGACCCCGCCAACCCACGTCACGCCCGCACCCGGCTCCTCAGACCGCTCCCTGTCGTGCCCCGCGCAGGAACTCCCGCAGGATCCGCTCCCCCGCCAGCACGCCCCGCTCGGGCAGCGCGGTGATCGCCGGAGCCGTCCAGCCGACGTCGGCGAGCTCCCCGTGCCCCGGCCGCCAGCCCCGGTCGGCGGCCAGCAGCAGGTCGGCGTCGAGCAGGGAGTCGCCCGCGGCCAGCGTCAGGGAGGCGCCGGTGCGCCGGGCCACCTCGCGCACGGCCGCGCTCTTGGTGAGCGGCTTGGGGACGGCGTAGATCTTGCGGCCCTGGAGGGAGACCGTCCAGCCGCGGTTCTCGGCCCACACCGCGAGCTCCTTCACCCAGTCCTCGGGCAGCAGTTCGCGCTCGACGACGAGGTAGGCGAAGAGGTCCTCGGCGATCCGGTGCTTGCGCACCCACAGCGGGTCGGCCGTCTCCTGGAGGTGGGCCCGGATCTCGTCGAGCGGCGCGCACTCGTCGGCGAGCCGGGCGGTGACCCCGGCGTGCCAGTCGTGGTCGGTGACACCGTCGACCAGCAGATGACCGCCGTTGGCGCAGATCGCGTAGGCCGGCACGGGGCCGGGGAGGTTGATGCGCTGGTACTGCTTGCGGGTGCGGGTCGTCGTCGGCACGAACACCGCCGCGTCGCCGAGTTCGGAGAGCAGCTCGGCCGAGGTCTCCGTCATGTACGACAGCGGTCTGCTCTCGTGCACCTCGACACAGAGCAGCCGGGGCGCCCGCGCGTCCGGCATGGTGAGCGCCAGGGCGGCGGCGGAGTAGATGAGCGTGCGGTCGAGGTCGCTGGCGACCAGCACCGGAGCCTGAGCGGACATCAGAGGGTGACCGCCTTGCCGTCGGCTCCCGTCGCGCCCCGCGTGTACTTGGGGTGGATCAACCCCACGCAGGTGTACGGGAGTTCGGCGACCTCTTCCACGGGAACACCTCTCTGTTCGGCCAACAGGCGTACATGGTCGAGGTCGGCGCCCGCCCCGGCCCGCGCCAGGATCTTCCAGGGCACCCGGCGCAGCAGCACCCGGGTGGTCTCGCCGACGCCCGGCTTGACGAGGTTGACGTCGTGGATGCCGTACTCCTCACTGATGCGTTCGACGGCCGCCCAGCCCTCCCAGGTCGGTTCGCGGTCGCCGGCCAGCAGTTCCTTCACGGTGGAGTCAACGGCGTCCACGACCTCCGGGAAACGGCCGGCCACGGCGTCCAGGAAGTCCACCGACACGTCCGCGCCCGCGAGTTCGCGGTAGAACTTCGCGCCGTGGAAGTCGTGCGGGCCGACCAGGTCCGCGCGCAGGACCGTACGCGAGATCAGGCCGGACACCGTGGAGTTGAGGCAGGCCGAGGGGATGAGGAAGTCCTCGCGGGTGCCGTACGTCCGCACGCAGGAGCCGGGGTCGGCAAGTACGGCGATCTCCGGGTCGAAGCCGGTGGCGCCGCCCTCGGCCTCGAACTCCCTGACCGCTTCGGTCAGTTCGCGGGTGATCGCGCCCTTGCCGGTCCAGCCGTCGACGAACACGACGTCGGCCGGGTCGTGGTGGGCGGCCAGCCAGCGCAGGGCGTTGGCGTCGATACCGCGGCCGCGGACGATCGAGACGGCGTAGTGAGGCAGTTCGAGGCCGTGCCGGAACTGGGCCCAACGGCGCATCAGGACCCCGACGGGGGTACCGGCGCGGGCCAGGGAGACGAGGACGGGGCGCGGGGAGCGCTCCTGGAGCACGATCTCCGTGACGGCGCCGACGGCCTGCGCGAGCCTCGCGGAGGACTCCGTCAGGGCCGCCTGGAACAGCTCCTGGTACTGCTCGCTCGGCTGGTACTCCACGGGCAGCGACTCCGCGTAGTGCGCGCCGCCGCTCTGGATGGCCTCCTCGCGCTCCTCGGTCGGCGCCTCCAGGGTGACGTCCGAGAGGTCCTGGAGCAGCCAGCCGACCTCTTCGGGGGCGTAGGAGGAGAAGGCTGGGCCGCGGAGGGGCTCGGGGAGCATGGAGGGCCTTTCGGGGGTGTAGCTGGGGACGACGGCGAGGAGCACGTGCGGGGTGTGTGCGGCCAGCTGCGCCAACAGGCCGTTTGGCGCGTGCAGTTCGGGGGTGTCGGCGGTGTCGTCGACGACGACGACCACGGCGTCGAAGCGGGCGCCGGCGACGTTGTACGCGTAGCGGTCGCCGGGGCCGTCGGCGGGGTTGTCGTGGGCCGGGAAGGTGAGGCGGGTGCGGATCGCGTATCCCGGGTCGTCCACGGCGAGGACGGGGCTGCGGGTGGTGGTGGAGTAGGTGACCCCGACGCCCTCGGCGACCTGTTCGAGTTCGCGGGCGAGCCTCAGGGGGGCGTACATCAGCTCTTCGAAGCCGAGGATGTGGACGTGGTGGGCGTTCGCCGGGAGCGCCTCTGCCAACCTGGCGGTCATCGCGGGGAGTTCGTGCTCCAGGCGTATTCGGTGCTGGGGGGTGAATCCGTGGCGGCCTCCGTCGGGGAGGGTTCGGGGCCACATCAGGTCCACGCGGTGGATTGCCGGGTGCGGGTGCGTGGGGGCTGGTCGCGCAGTTCCCCGCGCCCCCAGGTGACTCTCGTACTCGGCGACCAGCTGTTGCCCCTTCTCCAGCACCCCTTCGGGCAGGCGTACGGTGCCCGATGCCGCCGCCACCAAGTCGACCCGCGCGCCTATCTCCTCCGCGAAAGCCTCCAGCCGCCCCGCGTCCTCCTCCGACCGCATGTCCACCAGAGCCACCACCACGTACCGGTTCCTCGGATAGCGGCCGTGCAGGTCCCTGATCGTGTTCAGGATCGTGTTGCCCGTCGAGAACTCGTCGTCCACCAGGACCAGGGGGCCGTCGCCGGACAGCAGGGCCGGGTCCTCCGGGAGCAGCAGGTGCGAGGTGGCGTGGGAGTGGGACTCCTCGAAGCCGCCCGCGGGGGGCACGCCCGGGATCGGGCGGCGGGTGGAGTGGAGGTAGGGGGCGAGGGCGAGGCCGTCGGCGACCGAGTGGCCGAGGCCCGTCGCGGTTTCCGCGTAGCCGAGGACCACCGCCCCGGCCGCCTCCTCGTCGCCCAGCAGGTCACGGACCCTGCGGCCCAGGGCGAGACCCTGGCCGTAGACCACCGACGGGGACTGCGGGACGTGTTTGCCGAGGACGTTGGAGACCAGGAGATGGGCCCGCTTGGGGTTGCGTCTGAGGGCGAGGCCCAGCAGGTCGGTCAGCTGACTGTCGCCCACGAGTTCGACGCCGAGCCGGTCGGCGACCCACGTCCCCGACCAGACCTCGCCCGGCGTCCGGTCGTTCACTGCCTTGTTCATGCGTCCCTTGGTGTCCACGAATGCCACGAATGATCAGCTGGTTATTCCGGCGGCGAGCAGCTCCACGAAGCCGATGTCCTCGTTGGCCACCCCGAAGACCTCGGCGCGCAGCAGGGTCCGCTCGGCCCAGGCGCGATGCGGCTTCACTTCATTCATCTTGTTCGTGTACTGCGACCTCAGCACCCCGCCGCCCCCGCGCTCCGGCCGCAGGATGTCCTGGGCGTCACTGAACTCCTCGTGGCTGACCACGGACAGTGCGTGCACGGGCAGCACGTGGGAGGGGTGGATGCAGGTCTTGCCGAGCAGTCCGTTGGCCTGGTCGAGGGTGATCTCGCGCAGCAGGCCGTCCATGGCGTGCTCGATAAGGGCCTCGCGCAGCTCCTCGGCCTGGCCCTCCAGGAAGGGGCTGCGACGCAGCTGGGGCTTGAACATGCGCTCCTGGACCCGGAAGTACTCCCAGACGGGCCCGGTGACGGTGAACCCGGTGCCGTCGGCGCGGCCCAGCATGTTCACCACGTCGGCGATCACGGAGGCCACGATCTGGACGTCCCAGGCGGTCATGTCGGGGGCGCGGCGCAGGCCGTAGGAGGAGCAGAAGTCGGTCACGCCGAGACGCAGCGCGAGGACGCGGTCGCGGTACTTGTCGACCGCGCGCGCGATGCCCTCCAGGGTCTCTACGCGCGTCTCCCGGTACAGCAGCTCCGGCGACTCCAGCACCGGCATGGCGAAGAGCCGCTGTCCGCTCGCGGCCTCGGCGACGGAGAGGGCCTCCAGGAAGGGGATGCCCCGCTCCTCGGTGAACTTCGGGAGCACGAATCCGGACAGCAGGCGGACCGCGGGGCCGAGGCGCCGTACGAGATCGGGGATCTGCTCGGGGAAACGGACCCGGATGAAGAGCAGCGGCAGGTCCACCGCGCGCTCCGCGAGGTCGGTGAACTGCCGGACGAGGTTCTCCTCGCCCGCGACGACGTCCTCGTCACCGATCGAGTCCTCCAGGCACAGCACCATCGAGACCACGCCGAGCCCTGCCTGTTTGACGATGTCGTCGGCGAGCCGCGGCCGCGTGGCCGGACTGTAGAGCGTGGCGCCCAGGGCCGCGGAGAGCAGCCGGGCCGGGGAGTCCGCGGTGAACTCGCAGGGCTCCTGGTGGAAGAGGCGCTGACGCACCTCAGGGGCGATGTGCCCGAAATGACGCATATGACTCCCCCGTGGCAGTTGTGCCGCCTGTGAACCGCTCACAGGTGGCCGGTAATAGTACGTAGGTACCCGTGTCCCAGGTTCCCACCGGGCATGAATTTCAGGTAACGCAGACGAACACGGCCCGCTGGACACCGGTACGACATGAAACCGGTGTTCCCCACCCCCGCGTTGTCGTGACCAGGACCGAGAGGGCAGGATGACCGCATGACGCACGCCATGCTGAAGGGGTCGAACGTCCCGCTGGATGCCACCACGGTACGCGCTGTGCTGCGCTGGGCGCCTGGGCAGGGGGTTCCGCCCGTCGACGCCTCGGCACTTCTCCTCGGCCCCGACGGTCGCGTGCGGTCCGACGAGGACTTCGTCTTCTACAACCAGCCCCGCCACCCTTCCGGCAAGGTCTGGCTTCTCGGCAAGAAGCGTCTCGCCGAGGGCCCCACCGACACGATCCAGACAGATCTCGCCGGTGTCGAGCCCGACGTCAGCCAGATTCTCCTGGTCGCTTCGGCGGACGGCGCCACCTTCGACCGCGTGCAGGACCTGCGCATCCTGCTGTACGACGCCGCGGTCGCCGACGGTGCGCCGCTGGCCTACTTCGACATCAAGCCGGAGACGGGCGAGGAGACGGCCATGATCTGCGGCGAGCTGTACCGCCGCGGCGAGGGCTGGAAGTTCCGCGCCACGGGCGAGGGCTACGCGGACGGCCTGCAGGGCCTGGCCACCGACTTCGGCATCACGGTGGACGAGTCGGAGCCCGAGGAGCCCGCGTCCCAGCCCCTCCCCCCGGAGCAGCCGGCCCAGTCCGCCACCTCGGTCCCGACCCAGCCGGCCTACGGCTACCCCCAGCCGACGGCAACCGCCCCGGCCTCGGGCTACGGCTACCCACAGCCAGTCGCCCCGGCACCGCTCCCGGCGGGCGAGTTCCGCCTGCCCCCGCAAGGGCCCCAATTCATCGGGCGGTAAGGGTCGCGCCCCTCAGGGGCGCGGGGAACTGCGCGACAAGCCACGACGGCGCCGCACCCGCCACACCACAGATCCCCCCGGGCTCTCAGGCGAACGTCACCGATCCGCCTTAGCCTTGTACCCCCGCCCCCACTGCAACCCCCACCCGTACAACCGATCCAGCTCCCCCTGAAACCCGTACACGAACTGCACCTCACGCCGAACGACAAGCTCACCCTTGACGTTCTCGATCATCACCACTGCACACGACCGAGCCTGAGGGTGCCGCTCGTCGAGACCTATCTCGATCCGCGGCCCGTTGCTCGGATACAGCGTCACGATCGCGTGCGTACGGTCGAACGCCGGCGTCTGGTCGTAGATGTACACGAAGACCAGCAGCCGCTTGATCTGGTCCCGGTGATCGAGGTTGACGTACATCGTCTCGCCGGACGCCGACCCGAACCGGTCGTCCCCGCTGAGCTTCACGTACGGCGGCGCGTTGACGTCCCCGAGCAGCCCGCCGAGCGGCTGTACGACCCCCTTCGTGCCGTCGGCCAGCTCGTACAGGCACCCGAGGTCGAGGTCGACGTTGACCATGGACTGGCTGTGCCCGAGGACCTCCGGCGGCTTGAGCGCCTTGAAGGGGTGCCGCAGCAGCGACTCCCGCTGTGAGCCCCCGATGTCGGAGGTCCGCATCCGCCAGGTCAGGTTGATGCGGAGGTTCCCGGTCGCCGCCCCCTGCTTGGTGAGCGAGACCCGGTTGTGCCGCTTGGTCAGTTCGATCGCGTTGCTGGCCGCGCTGCCCGAGTCGAAGTCGACCTCGCGGCCGCCCCGGAGTCCGTCGAAGAAGCCCACTCCCGCCCCCCACC
>NZ_JBHUXV010000222.1:0-9085 GCF_042669125.1 Streptomyces sp. NPDC057253
CCCGGGACCCCGCCCCTGGCGGCCCGCGCCCCCGCCCCGCGTCAGCGCTTCTCGTACGGATCGGCCGGCTGCGCCACCCGCCGCACCTCGCTCGCGTCCAGGACCGGCGGCCACCCGCTGTCGGTGCCGAGTCGCCCCTTGGGGTGCCAGGTGCCGGTGACGGTCACCCAGGCGTCGACCGGCGGTGCCCCGTCCGCGGCGCCGCGCACCTCGACCTTGCTGGTGGTGGCGTCGGCCGCGCAGCAGGTGACGAACAGCCGGGTGAGGTACCAGGTCCCGTCGTCGCCGTGGGTCACGAACCCGGTCATGCGGACCGTACGGCCGCTCAGTGAGCGCCCGCTGTCGTAGACGGCCCGCGAGCCGAACTCCCCGAGCGTGAGCTCGACCGGGTTCCCGGCGGGCAGGGCCGGGAAGGTCCCGACGCCCTGCGCGGCCCGCTGCGCCGCCTCGCGTTCGGCGCTGTAGGAGCCGAGGGCGGGCGGCGGGAAGAGGAGCAGCGCGAGGGCGGGGAGGGCGAGCAGCCAGGCGACCCGGGGGCCGGCGACACCGTGCCCGTGCCCGTGCTCGCCTTCCCCTTCGGGACCACCTTCGTGATCCTCCCCGTCCTCCTCGTCCTCTCCGCGCTCAGTCCGTCGTACGACCGCCATCACCGCCCCAAGCAGCACCAGCACCGCGCCGGACGTCACCAGATACGGTCGCAGTCCCGCCTGCACGTACCGCAGGTACAGCTCGCTGAGGAGCGAGATCCGCAGGACGGCCGCGCCGACGAGGACGAGCAGCAGACAGGGGCCGTAGCGCCTCACAGCAGCCACCACCCCACGAGCACGCTGCTCAGTACGGCCACCACCCACGTGACGGAGGAGAAGCGGACGGCGAAGGTCCGGCCGAAGGTGCCGGCCTGAAGGGCGATCAGTTTGAGGTCGACCATCGGGCCCACGACCATGAACGCCAGCCGCGCGGTGGGCGAGAAACCGCTCAGGGACGCGGCCACGAAGGCGTCGGCCTCGCTGCACACGCACAGCACCACCGCGAGGACGGCCAGGAGCAGCACCGACAGCCAGGCCGAGCCGGTGAAGAGGTCGAGCACCGAACGCGGGACCACGATGTTGAACGTCGCCGCGGCCGCCGCGCCCAGCACCAGGAAGCCGCCCGCGTGCAGGAAGTCGTGCTGGAGGCCGGTGCCGAAGGCCCGCAGTCCGCGGGTGGACGTACCGCTTGATCGTTTCGGCAGTCGCAGCCACTCCTCGCGGCCGAACCGGGCCCACAGCCAGCCCATCACCACGGCGGTGGCCAGGGAGGCAACCAGCCGGCCGAGGACCATCGCGGGCTGTCCGGGGAAGGCGACGGAGGTCGCGACCAGCACCACGGGGTTGATCGCGGGCGCGGAGAGGAGGAAGGCGAGCGCGGCCGCCGGGGCGACCCCGCGCCGCATCAGGCTCCCGGCCACCGGGACGGACGCGCACTCGCATCCCGGCAGGACGACGCCCGCCGCGCCGGCCATCGGTACCGCGAGGGCCTGGTTGCGCGGGAGGAGCCGGGTGAAGACGCGCTCCGGGACGAAGGCGCCGATCGCCGCGGAGACGACCGTGCCGAGCAGGAGGAAGGGCACGCCCTGGACGGCGACCGCCGTGAAGACGGTCCACCAGGCGGCGACGGGCGGGGTGTAGAGGTCGAGCGCGAGGATGGGGCCGAGCACCGAGGCGACGGTGGCGATGGCGACGAGCGCGGCCCCGCCGAGAACGCCGTACACGAGCACCCGCAGGCCGAACGCGACGAGCACGCCGGGCCGCAGCCCGTCGGCCGCCGTCCTCTCGTTCTCCACGTGCCCCGCCCCGCCCGCCCTCCGATGTCTCGCGCAGGCTAACGGGACACCCCTGTGAACAACCCCGGAATCGTCACAGAGGGGACTGTGCGAGCACGGATCGGGTAAGGGCGCCGGGCTTCACAGCGGAGGCTGGGCCGGTGCCGGGCCCAGGGTGGTGGTGCCCGGGGTCGTGCGGTGGCCGAGGCCGGTTCGGTAGGCGTCGAGGGCCGCTTCGGTACGGCCCGTGCGGCGGAGCAGGTCGCCCAGGAGGCGGCACAGGTCGGCCAGGTCGCCGGCGGCGCCGGCCCGCTCCAGCAGGCTCAGGGCGCGGACGTAGTGCTCCTCGGCGGTCTCGGTGTCGCGGGCGTCCTCGGCGATGATGCCCAGGAGGCGGTGGGCGGCGGCGGAGTGCAGGGCGCCGCGCTCGGGGCTGAGGTCGCTGAGCACGTCGTGCAGGAGAGCCGCGGCCTCCTCGGACTTGCCGCGCCGGTGCAGCACGTCGGCGAGTTCGACGGCGGCCTGGCTGAAGTACAGGGCGGCCCGCTTGGCGGAGAGCATGGCGAGGGCCTGTCGCAACTCCTCCTCGGCGCGCTCCAGTTCGCCGTTCTGGGCGTAGACGTAGCCGCGCATCCAGTGACAGTTGGCGAGTTCCGTACGGAGCTGGAGCTGCCGGTAGAGCTCGGCGGCCTTGGCGAGGGAGGCGTCGGCCTCGGCGAGGCGGCCCTCGGCGAGGAGGGTGCGGGCGACGGACCGGTGCATGCGGGCGACGAGGGCCGGGTCGCCGGACTGCGGGGCGAGCGCGAGGGCGAGTTCGGCGGCCTGGGCGGCGCGGGCGTGGGCGCCCATGTCCATGTAGGGGCCGATGACGCTGGCGTAGAGCAGGAGCAGGGCGTCGGGGTCGTGCAGGCCGCCGCGGTTGAGCTCGTCGAGGGTGGATTCCAGCAGGTAGACGGAGTAGCGGAGTTCGCCCGTGAGGTAGTGGGCGAGGGCGCGGCCGCGCAGGGCCGGGACCCGGGCGGGCAGCGGGACGTCGTCGCCGAGGGCCTTCTCGGCGCGCTCGAAGTACTGGCGGGCGGCGCCGAGTTCGCCGGTCTCCACGGCGCACTCCCCGAGTCCGAGCAGGGCGGCGGCCCGGACCTCGGCGAGGTCGAGCGTGTCGGCCTCGGCGAGGAGGCGGGCGTACTGCTCGGCGGACTCCTCGGCCTCGCCGGTGGCGAGGGTGCGCTGGGCCTCGGTGAGACGCAGGCGCAGGTCGGTGACGAGGTGGGCCGGGCGGCCGGTGGCGAGTTCGTCGAAGCCGACGCCGAGGCGGTCGGCGAGGTGCCTCAGGGCGTCGTCGGAGGGGCGTACCCGGCCGGACTCCAGGGTGGAGATGTAGGCCGGGGTGTAGGCCGGTTCCGCCAACTGTTTCTGGGTGAGCCCGCGTTCGACTCTCAGCTGCTGCACCCGTCGCCCGATGACGCCCGGGTCGTCCCGCTCAGACATGGCCAACTCCCCAAGCCCCTCTTGCCGTTCGGCTGTCGCAGCCCCTAGGTTAAACGGCGTATTAACCGTGCTTAATACGCTTCCACCGCCATGGACACTCACCGCCACCGCTGCGAGGTCGCCGTGCTCGAACGCACCAGCACCACCGCGCGCTACACCAGGGGTTTCGCCGCCGCGGTCGTGGCCGTGGTCACGTTGGTCCTGGCGGCGAACGCGGGACCGGCCAAGGCCTCGGAACCACGCCCCGCCGACCGGGCCGAGCAGACCCAGCGTATGGCCGCGCCGCCCTCCGACTGACCCGGTTCAGCCGGATTCCCGACGTCGTGCGGGGGCGGCGGGCGACTCGACCCGGACCAGCCCTCGGGCCGTCCCCCTCCCGCCGGCTCAGCCGAACGAACGTCATGCCGGGGACGGCGGGCGACACAATCCCGACCAACCCTCCGGCCGCCCCCTCCCACCCGGCTCAGCCGACTTGCACGTCGTGCCGGGTCGGCGGCCGAGTCGACCCCGACCAGCCCCCGGACTGGCCCCTCCCGCCGGCTCAGCCGGACGAACGTCATGCCGGGGATGGCGGGCGACCCAATCCCGACCAACCCTCCGGCCGCCCCCTCCCACCCGGCTCAGACGAATGACACCTCAGGCCGGTCTCCGAGCGGCACGACCCCGACCGGCCCCCCGACCGGCCCCCGCCAGCTCAGCCGAATGACACCTCAGGCCAGCGACGGCGATCGGCACGATCCCGGTGGCGACTCCACGCCGAGCCGCTGGCGACTCCACGCCGAGGCCCCCGAAACGCCCATGCCGCCCCACCGCCGTCGATCGGTCGGTGAAGCGGCATGAAAGGCGCCCGGAAGGCAGGGGCGTCAGAGCTGGAATTCCGTGGGCTGGAGGCCCAGGGTCGCGCACGCCTCCCTGAGGATCGCCTGCTCCGCCTGGGAGAAGTGGCCGTCCGCGCCGGCGATGACGATGCCGGTCTGGATCACCGCGCGCGCCTCGGTGGGCTTCTTCGCGGCCTTGGCGATCTCCTGGAGCGCCTCCGCCTTGCCCTGCGGGAAGTTCCGGGTCAGCTGGTCCACATGCTTGTGGAAACGCTGGCGCAGCTGCTCCGGCGGGAAGTTCTGCAACACCTCGTTGCCCAGGATCAGCGACTCCATCTGCTGCATCTCGGACGCGTCCACCTGCCCGTCGGCGGCGGCGACCAGCGCGCACATCGCCATGCTGGCGTCCCGGTACGCGCCGCTCTTCAACTCGGTCTTCAAAGATCCGAGCTGGGTCTTCAGCACTCCGACGAGCTGGGCCCGCGAACCACCGCGCGAGCCGCCGTGTCCCTGCCCACCGGCCGCCGTGCCGCGCCCCTGGGCCTGCTGCTGGAGGTTCTTGGCCTGGTCCTTGAGCCGGTCGAACAGTGCCATTGACGTCACCTCGGTACTCGTTGAGTGATCTCACCCCGACAACGGACACGCCGAGGCAAAGGTTCCACCAAGTGCCGTCAGCAGGTCTCCCCACCCGGCCGCACCGCGGCACACCTTTCGCCACCCACGACCTACGCTGCCCGCATGACGTCTCCCGCCGCCCGTACCGCGCTGGACCTCACCGCCGCCCTCCCGGTCCCCGACCTGGAGGACCTCTACCGGGACCTGCACCGCCACCCCGAGCTGTCGTTCCAGGAGCACCGCACGGCGTCCCTGGTCGCCGAGCGGCTCAGGGCGGCCGGGTTCGAGACGACCGAGGGCATCGGCCGCACCGGCGTCGCGGGCGTGCTGCGCAACGGCGACGGGCCCACCGTGCTGCTGCGCGCCGACATGGACGCGCTGCCGGTCGAGGAGCGCACTGGCCTGCCGTACGCCTCCGAGACCCCCGGGGTGATGCACGCCTGCGGGCACGACCTGCACGTGACCTGGCTGGCGGGGGCCGCGCGGGCGCTCGCGGACGGCCGGGACGCCTGGTCCGGGACGCTGGTGCTGGTCGGCCAGCCCGCCGAGGAGAGCGGCGGCGGGGCGGCCGCGATGGTCGCCGACGGGCTCTACGACCGTGTCCCGCGCCCGGACGTGCTGCTGGGCCAGCATGTCGCGCCGGGTCCGGCGGGGCTGTACGCGCACGTGCCGGGTCTGATCATGTCGGCGACGACGGACGTGGAGATCGTGGTGCACGGCCGGGGCGGTCACGGCTCGCGGCCCGAGACGACCGTGGACCCGGTGGTGACGGCCGCCTACCTCGTCACGCGGCTCCAGACGGTGGTCAGCCGGGAGATCAGGCCGCGGGAGCAGGCCGTGCTGACCGTCGGCCGGATCGAGGCGGGCACGGCCCCCAACATCATCCCGTCGACCGCCCGGATCTCCCTCAACCTGCGCACCCAGTCGGACGCGGTCCGGGACCGGATGCTGGCCGCGATCCGCCGGATCGCCGAGGGCGAGTGCCATGCGGCGGGCTGCCCGCGTGAGCCGGAGGTGATCCTCGGCGGCTCGTTCCCGGTCACGGTCAACGACCCGGAGACCGACGACCGGGTCGCCGCCGTGCACCGCGAGGTCTTCGGCGCCGTGACCGTCTTCGACCCCGGCCCGGCGATGGGCAGCGAGGACTTCTCGAAGCTCGCGCTCGGTGAACTCCCGTACTCCTACTGGTTCGTGACCTCCACCCCGGCCGCCGTGTGGGAGGCGGCACCCGGCGCGGACCTGTGGGAGAAGTTCGACGCGGTCCCGAGCAACCACAGCCCGCAGTTCGCGCCGGACCTGTCGGTGGTCGGGCCGGGCGTGCGGACGCTGGTGTCGGGGGCGCTCGCGATGCTGGCCTAACCCCGCGTCTCGCGATGCCGGCCCAGCCCTGCGTCGCGCGATGCCGGCCCAGCCGCCTAGCCCTGCATCTGGAGTTTCTGGAGCTGTGTCCGCACGTTCTCCAGTGCGCCCTGCCGGCGTCCCGGCACCCGCATGCGCAACCCGGCGAGCACGATGCCGAGTTGCCGCACCTGGTCGACGTCCCGGACCTGGGACCACTGGTGGTGGGCCCGGTCGACGGCGGTCTCCACCGGTCCCGAGTCCACGGCCTGTCCGGCGGTGAGCCGTGCCTCGGCCACGGTCAGCCAGATCCGGCAGCTGCGGACCGGGTCCCCCGCGAACATGGCCAGATCCGCCCGGACCTCGGACCAGTGCAGGGCCTGCTCGGAGGCGGGACCATGGCCGCGGGCGGCGGCCTCCTCGTGGGCGGCGGCGACGGACTCGGCGTCCTGGTGCCGGCCCGCCTGGACGGCGGCGGTGATGTAGCTGTGCGGGTCCACCGGTTGCTGCCGAGGGGGCTGGGCCGGAACCGCCGGCACCACCGGGGCCACGCGCTGTGCCGCGACCACCCGCGGGGCCGGGCCCCCGGGGGCGGCCACTGGAGCGGACGGCACCGTCAGCACCACGTCCCCGTACGCGTCGCTCCCGAGCCGCCCGAACGCCTGCTGGTGCAACTGCTCCTCCGGCGGACGCCACCCGCTGCGCAGGATCGTCGCGATCGTCTTCATGTACGCCGGCGCGGCGACCCTGCGACGGGACGGCGGGGGCGCGATCCGGCCGAACACCGCGGTGTTGCGCCCGGAGTCCAGCGTGTGCGTGCGCAGCCAGGCCCAGCTCTCCGCGTCGGCGTGCAGGTCGAGGAAGAGGGTCGTGGAACCCGGCGACCGCAGCCGGAACTCCTCGCGGATCCACTGCCAGGGCAGCGCGGTGTAGCGGACGGTGGCCGGGGTGGTGCGGGCCAGCGCGAGGTGGGGCAGGTGCTGGCGGCGGTCCAGGGCGAGTTGGCCGGCGACGAACACGGTGAGCGGGCCCGGGGTGGCCGCGACGGCCCGCAGGCGGGTCAGGACGGCCTGGGGTTCGAGGGGGTCGGCGAGTTCGACGACGTTGGCGGTGTCGGTGCCGGAGAGCACGGCGGGCGGCACGGCCGCGAGGACGGGAAGCACGGACGCCGCGTCCACCAGACAGCTCTTGCCCACCGGTGAGGCGGCGAGCAGCAGCACGGTCCCGGGCATCGGTCCTCCCCATCCCCCGTCGATCACTTACGGCAGCACGGTAACCGCTGCGCCTGCAAAGGGGAGTTCTCAAGACGGCAAACGCCCGTTTCCTGCCCACTCGTCACCCCCGCACAGCCCCTGCACCCTGCGCACCGCGAACACCGTCGTGTCGTCGAGGAGCCGGCCGCCGCAGTGGCGGAGTGTGCCGTCGCGTACCAGGTCCACCAGGCGGCGGGGTTCGACGGCGCGCGGGTCGGCGGCCAGGGCGCGGGACACCGCCTCAGGGAGGGCGTAGAACATCCCGGCGCCGTCGCGGGCCTCGGTGACGCCGTCACTCGTCAGCAGCAGGGTCTCACCGGGGGCGAGGGGGACCCGGCGCACGGGCGGCGGGCCCGCGGCGGACAGCGCGGCGAGGCCCAGCGGGAGTCCGCCGTCCACGGGCAGCGGCCGTACCCCCGACGGGCCGACCACGAGCGGCGGTTCGTGTCCGAAGACCATGGCCTCCACCAGGCCGGTGTCGAGGCGCGGGAAGCCCAGCAGGACGGCGGTGGCGAAGCGGTCGCCGTCGTCCCGGCCGAGCGCGGCGATGTGCACACCGTGCCGCTGCACCCGGATCTCCAGCCGCTCGGCGACCGTCGCCAGCTCCGCCTCGTGGTACGCCGCCTCGCGGAAGGTGCCCAGCAGCGCGGCCGCCGCCTCGACCGCGCCGAGCCCCTTGCCCTGCACGTCCCCGACGAGCACGCGGGTGCCGTGCGGGCCCGGCTGGATGTCGTAGAAGTCGCCGCCGACGCGGGCCTCGCTGTCGGCGGCCAGATACACCTCGGCGTGCTCCAGACCGCCCCACACCGGCGGCAGCGGACGCAGCACGGTACGGCGGGTGGTGTCGGCGACGTCCCGCATGTGCAGCATGCTGCGCTCGCCCCGCAGCCGGATCACGCAGGCCAGCACCGCGAGGACCCCGCCGAGGGCGACGAGCACGAAGTCGGGCAGCCCGGAGCGGTACCGCTCCGGCCAGGAGGTGTCGGCGACGACGTAGGTGACGAGGGACAGGGCGGAGAAGGCCGCGGTGCCCGGTACCGCGCAGAGCGCCGCCGCGATGCCCGGGACCAGCACGACCCAGGAGATCATCCGGAACTGGGCGCCGGTGTAGTAGTCGATCACGGTGATCGCGACGAGCAGCACCAGGGGCGGCAACCAGGCGATGCTGCGGCCCCCGCGGACGCGGAGCAGCTGTCCCCGGCCCACACCGCTCATGGGGCCAGCGAAACACGGGGCCGTCCGGGCCGCCATTCGACTTGCCAGGGCCCCTGTCCAGGTGTGCTCTGGTAGGCGGGGGCGTATCGGGGAGTTGCAGAGAGAGGAGTGCTCTCATGGCTCATGCGGCACCCAGGGGCGGTTTCGCCCGGACACCCGACGTGTTCAGCCCGAAGGTCCACCTCGCGGCCCGCTACGGCATCCCCGTGGTGCTGGGCCTGGTCTACGGCTACTGGGCCGCGGCCAACCGCAGGGACGGCGGCCCCATCACGGGCTGGAACATCCTGTTCGGCTTCGTGACGGCGCTCGTGTTCATCGTGCTGTGCCTCGCCGTGGCGACGTTCGCCCCGCTGCTGAAGCGAGAGCTCCACTCGGCCGTGAAGTCCGGCTTCGCCGGGGCCGCCGTCGGCTTCCTGTACAGCCAGACCGGGGAGAGCGTGCTGCGGTCGACGGCCCTGGGGCTCGCGGTCGCGGCGGGCATCTTCGTCGTGTTCTTCTACCGCTACTACACGCACGAGGACGGCGCGGGGAACCGGATCCGCTGACGGCTTCGGGAC
>NZ_JBHUXV010000223.1:0-8941 GCF_042669125.1 Streptomyces sp. NPDC057253
CGCGGCCGACTAACGGTCCCGTCGTAGCGCGCGTACCTGCAACTCCTCAGGGGCGCGGGGAACTGCGCGACCAGCCCCCACCCGCCCGCACCCGCCCCACAACCGCACCCGGCACATCAGTAGGCACCCGGCCCAAGCCCAGCGCAGCGGGGGCGCGGGGAACTGCGCGACCAGCCCCCACCCGCCCGCACCCGCCCCACAACCGCACCCGGCACCCCCATAGGCGCCCGGCTCAAGCCCAGCGCAGCGGGGGCGCGACCAGCCACAACGGACCCGCACCCGGCATCCCGCCTTCAGTCCCCACCCCCGCACAGCCGCGCGAACCGCTCCGCGTCCACATTGCCGCCCGAGACGATCACCCCGACCCTCCCCGGCAGGCCCCCCACCCGCCCGCTCAGCAGCGCGGCCAGCGCACTCGCTCCGCTCGGCTCGGCGACGATCTTCAGGCGCTCGAAGGCGAACCGCATGGCGTCCCGGATCTCGTCGTCGGAGACCAGCGCGATCTCGTCGACCAGCCGCCGGTTCACCGAGAAGGTCAGCTCGCCCGGAGTGTGCAGGGCCTGTCCGTCGGCGATGGTCTTCGGCACCGGGATGCTGACGCGGTGCCCGGCCTCCAGGGAGCGCCTGGTGTCGTCGCCGGTCTCCGGCTCGACCCCGATCACGCGGATGCCCGGATACCGGCCCTTGGCGGCGGTCGCGCTTCCCGCGATCAGTCCACCGCCCCCGACCGGCGCGAGCAGGGCACCCAACTCCCCTGTCTCCTCCAGCAGTTCGAGCGCGGCCGTGCCCTGCCCCGCCATCACGTGCGGGTGTTCGTAGGGCGGGATGAGTGCCAGGCCCCGCTCGGCGGCCAGGGCCTTGGCGATGGCCTCGCGGTCGCCGGTGTAGCGGTCGTAGGTCACGATCTCGGCGCCGTAGCCCTCGGTGGCCGCCCGCTTGGACCGCGGGGCGTCCTCGGGCATCACGATCACCGCGGTGGTGCCGAGCTCACGCGCGGCCAGGGCGACCGCCTGGGCGTGGTTCCCGGAGGAGTAGGCGACGATGCCCCGGGCGAGCTGGTCGGGTGTCAGACGGGAGGCCGCGTTGTAGGCGCCGCGGAACTTGAACGCGCCGACCCGCTGGAAGTTCTCGCACTTGAGGAAGACCTCGGCGCCGACCAGGGCGTCGAGCGTGCGCGAGCGCAGCACCGGTGTGCGGTGCGCGACGCCCTTGAGCCGGGCGGCCGCGTCCAGGACGTCGGCCAGGGTGACCGGCGGGGTGGTCGTCACGAATGCCCTCCATCGTTCGCCTGTTGCCGGTCCCCTTCCCGGGGCCGGGGTTGTTTGCGGGACTGGGACAGATAGCTGTAGGCGGAGGCCCGCGAGATCCCGAGCCGTCCCGCCACCTGCTCGATCGCCCGGCGCACCGCGAACACCCCGCGCTCGTCCAGGCTGCGGAACAGGTCCAGCCGCCCGGCGCGGTCGAGCAGCGCCCACGACTGGTGCCGGTGCGCGTCGAGCATGACGTCGACCACGGAGTCGATGTCGTCGCCGAAGGTGGTGACCGGTGGTTCGGCGGGGGCGGCGCCGATCCCGGCCAGCGCTCCCAGCAGGGCGTGGACCTCGCTCGCCGCGCCGACGTCGACATTGACGCACAGGGCGCCGAAGACCGCGCCCGAGGAGTCCCGCAGCAGCATCGTGGACGACTTCACCAACTTGCCGGTGTCGGTGCGGGTCACGTAGTTCAGCTCGTCGGCCGCCTCGTCGCCGCGGGCGATCATGCGCATGCCGATCTGACTCATCGCCCCGCCCACCGTGCGCCCGGTCACCGCGCCGGCAAGGGCCACCACGGACCGCTCCGGTCTCCGGTAGTCATGCAGCACGACCTCGCACACGGGACCGAAGGTCGCCGCGATCCCGTCGACGACCGGTGTGAGCGCGGCAAGGATCGCGTCCCGCTCAGCCTCCGTCACCTGCTTCTCCTCCCCGTCAGCACACACCTAGACTAGCAATCCAATCTCTGGACCACCAGTCCAATCACCCCGAAGGCTCCCTCCTCCGTGGATGTTGACGGCCCCAGAGTTACCGGTAACATCGACGTCCTCGATACCTCTGTACGGACCAGCGATCCCGGAGCCCCACCGACCTCCCGCCCTTCGAAGGGATGCCCCGCATGCCCGCTCTGACGACGACCTCCGACGGTTTCCTCCTGCACGGCGAGCCGTTCCGGATCCTCTCCGGGGCCATGCACTACTTCCGGATCCACCCCGACCAGTGGGCCGACCGGCTGCGCAAGGCCCGGCTGATGGGTCTCAACACCGTCGAGACCTACCTGCCGTGGAACCACCACCAGCCCGAGCCCGGCACTCTGGTCCTGGACGGTTTCCTCGACCTGCCCCGCTGGCTGCGCCTGGCCCAGGAGGAGGGGCTCCAGGTGATCCTGCGTCCGGGGCCGTTCATCTGCGCCGAGTGGGACGACGGCGGGCTGCCGTCCTGGCTGCTCGCGGACCCCGACATCCGGCTGCGCACCAGCGACCCGCGCTTCACCGAGGCGTTCGACTCCTACCTGGACCTGCTGCTCCCCGCGCTGCGGCCGTATCTCGCCGCGCACGGCGGCCCGGTGATCGCCGTCCAGGTGGAGAACGAGTACGGGGCCTACGGCGACGACACCGCCTACCTCAAGCACGTCCACCAGTCGCTGCGTGAACGGGGCGTCGAGGAGCTGCTGTTCACCTGCGACCAGGCCA
Source organism: Streptomyces sp. NPDC057253 (assembly GCF_042669125.1). Taxonomy (NCBI): domain Bacteria; kingdom Bacillati; phylum Actinomycetota; class Actinomycetes; order Kitasatosporales; family Streptomycetaceae; genus Streptomyces; species Streptomyces sp. NPDC057253. Next base: position 2,726 of record NZ_JBHUXV010000223.1, read on the forward strand.
ACCCCGAGCACCTGGCGGCCGGCACACTGCCCGGCACGCTCGCCACCACCACCTTCGGCAGCCGGGTCGAGGAGAACCTCGCCGCGCTCCGCGCCCACCAGCCCGAAGGCCCGCTGATGTGCGCGGAGTTCTGGATCGGCTGGTTCGACCACTGGGGCGGCCCCCACCACGTGCGGGACGCGGCCGACGCCGCCGCCGACCTGGACCGGCTGCTCGCGACCGGGGCCTCGGTCAACATCTACATGTTCCACGGCGGCACCAACTTCGGCTTCACCAACGGCGCCAACCACAAGCACGCCTACACCCCCACCATCACCTCCTACGACTACGACGCGGCCCTCACCGAGAGCGGTGACCCCGGCCCCAAGTACCACGCCTTCCGCGAGGTCATCGCCCGCCACGCCCCGGTCCCGGAGGAACCGGCCCCGGCTCCCGCGCCCAAGCTCCCCGTCACCGACGTCGACCTGGACCACCGGGCGCCGCTGCTGCCGTACGTCCGCGGTCTCGCGCCGGTGCGCACCGAGGCCCCGGCGACGATGAACGACCTGGGCGTGCGGTCGGGCTACCTGCTGTACCGCACCACGCTGCCGGCCTCCGGTGAGGGCCTGCTGCACTTCGCGGGCGGGGTCGGCGACCGCGCCCAGGTGTTCGTGGACGGCGCCTGCGTCGGCGTACTGGAGCGCGAGCGCCACGACGAGACGCTGGTGGTGCGCGTGCCGCACACCGGTGCCGTCCTCGAGGTGCTCGTGGAGAACATGGGCGGGGTCAACTACGGGCCGCGCATCGGCGCGCCCAAGGGGCTGCTCGGGCCGGTGTCCTTCCAGGGGACCGCCCTGCGCGGCTGGGAGTCGCGACCGGTGCCGGTGGACGATCCGGCCGGCGTGCCGTTCGGGGCGTACGAGACCGGCCCGTCCGCCGGACCCGCCTTCCACCGGGGCACCTTCGAGGTGGCCACGCCCGCCGACACCTTCCTCGCCCTGCCCGGCTGGACCAAGGGCCAGGCCTGGGTCAACGGCTTCCATCTGGGCCGCTACTGGAACCGCGGCCCGCAGCACACGCTGTACGTGCCCGCCCCGGTCCTGCGCCCGGGCTCCAACGACCTGGTCGTCCTCGAACTGCACGCCACCACCGCCACCCGTGCCCGGCTCACGGACAGCGCCGACCTCGGACCGGAGAACACCTGGTGACCCGCTCGCACCGACTGCGCGTCCCCGCGCCCGCCGCTCCCCCGCTCACCGGTCATCTGCCCTTCGCCGACGCGCCGGGCGCGGCCGACCCGATCGAGGTCACCAGCCGCTGGCTCACCCGTGGCGGCCGCCCCTGGTTCCCCGTCTCCGGCGAGTTCCACTACTCCCGCTGTCCCGCCGGGGAGTGGGAGGAGGAGCTGCTGAAGATGAAGGCGGGCGGGGTGACCGCCGTCGCCAGTTACGTCATCTGGATCCACCACGAGGAGATCGAGGGCCTCGTCCGCTTCGACGGCGACCGCGACCTGCGGCGCTTCGCCGAACTGTGCGCCCGCCACGGCCTGGACTTCATCCCGCGCATCGGCCCCTGGTCGCACGCGGAGGTTCGCAACGGGGGTCTGCCCGACTGGGTGCTCGCCCGCGACTGCGTCCCCCGCACCGACGACCCCGCGTATCTCGACGCCGTACGGCCCTGGTTCGCGGCGATCGCCGAGCAGCTGGACGGTCTCGACCGCGCCCACGGCGGCCCGATCGTGGCGATCCAGATCGAGAACGAGCTCTACGACCAGCCCGGCCACCTGCTGACGCTCAAGCGGATGGCCCAGGAGGCCGGCCTCAGCGCCCCCCTGTGGACCTCGACCGCCTGGGGCGGGGTCCACCTCCCGCCCGACGAACTGCTTCCGCTGTACGGCGGCTACACCGAGGCCTTCTGGACCGAGGCCGACGCCGGCTGGCCCGACACCTGCCGCAAGCACTTCTTCTTCACCCACCAGCGCGACGACGAGGGCATCGGCTCCGACCTGCGCCCGGTGACCGTGCGCGGCAGCGCGCCGGACGCCTTCGCGGACCGGTTCCCCTGGGCCACCTGCGAGTTGGGCGGCGGCATGGCGGTGTCGTACCACCGGCGGCCGTACGTCGATCCGGACGACATCGGCGCGCTCGGACTCACCAAGATCGGCTGCGGCTCGGTCTGGCAGGGCTTCTACATGTTCCACGGCGGCACCAACCCGCCGGGCGAGCTCAGCACCCTCCAGGAGTCGCACGCCACGGGCTATCCGAACGACCTGCCGGTCCTGACGTACGACTTCCAGGCGCCGCTCGGCGAGTACGGCCAGTACCGGCGCACCTACCACGAACTCCGGCTCCAGCACCTGCTGTTGGCGGACTTCGGGCACCTGATCGCGCCCATGGAGTCGGTGCTCCCCGAGGAGCGGCCGGACGGGCAGTTCGACCGAAACACCCTGCGGTGGGCGGTGCGCGGTGACCAGGACTCCGGCTTCCTGTTCGTCACCAACCACCAGCCGCACGAGCCGCTGCCGGAGCACCCGGAGACCTCGTTCACGGTCGAATTCCCGGACGGCAGAGGTGAGTTGACGCTGCCGAGCACGCCTGTCACGGTTCCGGCCGGCGCCTACTTCTGCTGGCCGCTGCGGCTGGAGCTGGCCGGGCTGCGGCTGGAGTGGGCCACCGCCCAGCCGGTGTGCACGCTCGACGTCGAGGGCCGTACGGTCCTGGTGCTGGCCGCCACGGACGGGATCGCTCCCGAACTCGCCCTGGACGCCGACACGGTGGCGGCACTCCGCACCCCGTCCGGGGAGGTCACGCCGGTCGGCGACCGGCTGCTGGTGACCGGGCTGCGGCCCGGCACCGAAGCGCTCGTCGAGGTGGACACCGCCGACGGCGGGCGGGTCGGCCTGCTGGTGCTGGACGCGGCGACGGCCCGTACCGCCTACCGGGGCCGCGCGTGGGGCGCCGAGCGGCTGGTGCTGAGCGCGGACGGTGTGGTCTTCGACCGGGACGAGGTACAGCTGCACGGCACGGGGGCGGGTACGGAGACGTCGTTCGCCGTGCTGCCGGGGCCGGAGCGGGCGCCCGTCGTGGACGGGGTCGCGGCCAAGGCGGTCGTCGACGGGGTGTTCACCCGTTACGTCGTCCCGTCGGTCTCTGCTGCTGAGGTCCCCGCCGTCGAGGTCGCCCTCGTGCGGGCCGCCGGGCCCGCGCCCGAGAGCGTCACCGGTGTCCAGGGCCGGGCGAGCGCTCCGGCCGACAAGTACTTCGACAGCGTGGCCGCCGAGTACCGGGTCGAGGTGCCGGACGGGCTGCCGCCGGGCACGCTGCTGCGGCTGCACTGGCACGGGGACGTGGGCCGGGCGTACGTCGGGGAGACCCTCGTCGCCGACCAGTTCTTCGCGGGCCGGGTGTGGGACATCGGCCTGGACCGGCTGCCCGCGGACGCGCTGCGTACCGAGGGACTGCGGGTGCGGGTGCTGCCGCTGCACCCGGCGGCGCCGGTCCAGCTGCCGGAGCAGGCGCGCGGTGACCGGGGGACGGCCGCCGTCACGCACGCCGAGTGGATCACCCGGCGCACCCGGTCGGTCCGGACGGGCTGACCTGCCGGGAGTCCGGACCCTCGGGACCGGCCCACCTATGCTGAGCGCTCGGGTGGGCCGGGACCGCCGTACCACCACCGCCACGGCCACGTCGTAGCACCACCGCCGCCACCAGGTCGTAGCGCCACCGCCATCACGTCGAGGAAGCGCCACCATGAGCCCTAGCGCCGCCGAAGGAGCCGTGCCGAAGGGGCGCAGCCGACGCAACTTCGCGGGTTCGCGCCCGGTGATGGACGACGTGGCCCGGTTGGCGGGGGTCTCCAAGCAGACCGTCTCCCGGGTGCTGAACGAGCATCCGTCCGTCCGCCCCGAGACCCGCGAGGCGGTGCTGACGGCCATGCGGACCCTGGGCTACCGGCCCAGCCGCAGCGCCCGTTCGCTGGCCAGCGGGCGGACCCGGATGCTCGGGGTCATCTCCTTCGACGCGGCCCGCTACGGACCGGCGTCGATCCTCACCGCGATCAACACCGCCGCCCAGGAGGCCGGTTACCTGCTGAGCTCCATCTCCCTCGACACGGCCGAGCACGACACGGTCGTCGAGGCGGTGGGCCGGCTCTCGGCGGAGGGCGCGGACGGGGTGATCGCCATCGCCCCGCAGCTGTGGGTGGGCCACGCCCTGGCGGACACCCGGTTCGACACCCCGCTGGTGGTGCTGGAGAACGGCTTCGACCCGGAGACCGAGCGGGTCACCGGCAACTCGCGGGAGGGCGCCCGCAAGGCCACCCGGCATCTGCTGGGACTCGGGCATCCGACCGTGTGGCACATCGCGGGCCCGAGCGGCTGGACCTCCGCCGACCACCGCCTGGAGAGCTGGCGCTCGACGCTGGAGGCGGCCGGTGCGCGGGTCCCCGAGCCGCTGTTCGGGGACTGGAGCGCCGACTCCGGCTACCACCTGGGCCGGCGGCTGGCCCGGCGCGCCGATGTCACCGCAGTGTTCGTCTCCAACGACCAGATGGCCCTCGGTGTCCTGCACGCCTTCCACGAGGCGGGCCGCTCGGTGCCGGGGGATGTCAGCGTGGTGGGCTACGACGACATCCCCGAGGCGGCACATCTGCTGCCGCCGTTGACGACCGTGCGCACCGACTTCGCGGAGATCGGCACGCGCTCCCTGCGGCTCCTGCTGAGCCGCATCGACGGCTCCACCCAGGCACCCGGGGCGGAGGCCCTGATCCCGGTCGACCTGGTGGTCCGCGCGAGCTGCGGGCCGGTGCGCGACTCCTGAAGCCGGGCCTTCGTGCAGCTGGGTTCAGAAGTCGGGGCGCGGCGCGGGGTGGCGGCTGGGGCCGGGAAAGGGCCGGCGCGGGGTGGCGGCCGGGGCGGAGGGGCGGCCGGCACAGGGTGGCAGCCGGAGTGGAGGCCGGGGCGCAGTGGGGGGCCGGTCGTCACCTCGGCTTCAGGCCGCGCAGCGCCTCGCCCAACGCCGTGATGCCCTCCTCTATGTCGTGGGCGGCGCCCGCCGCGTAGCCGAGGACCAAGCCGGGCGAGCCCGGGGTGAGTCGGTGCCAGGACAAGGGGTGGACCTTGACGCCCCGGGCCAGGGCGGCCGCGGCCAGGTCGGTGTCGCGCAGGCTGGTCCCGTGGTCGTCGAAGGTGACCATGAGGTGCAGGCCGGCGGCCGCCCCGTGGACGCGGGCGCCGGGCAGCCGTGCCTCGACGGCACGCAGCATCGCGTCCCGGCGCCGGCGGTGGCGCTGCCGGACATGGCGCAGATGACGTTCCAGCTCGCCGGAGTCCATCAGCCGTGCGAGGACCAGCTGGGTGAGGACGCCGTTGCCGAGGTCGGCGTACCGCTTGGCCCTCACGACGGCGTCCAGCCGGTCCGGCGGCACGAGCAGCCAGCCCACCCTCAGCGCGGGCGCGAGGAGTTTGGAGACGCTGCCCGTGTAGCAGACCCCGTCGGGCAGCAGTGAGCGCAGGGCGGGGACCGGCGGCCGGTCGTAGCGGTGCTCGGCGTCGTAGTCGTCCTCGATGACCACCCCGCCGGCCGCGGCCCAGCTCAGCAGCTCGCGACGGCGTTCCCCGTCGAGGACCACACCGGTGGGGAACTGGTGCGCCGGGGTCGACAGCACCGCCCGGGCACCGGTGGCGCGCAGCGCGCCGACGTCGAGGCCGCCGGCGTCCACGGGGACGGGGACGACGGTGTGGCCGCCGTACTCCAACTGCTGGCGCGCGCCGAGCGATCCGGGGTCCTCGACGGCCACGCGGTCGATGCCGTCCGCCCGCAGGAGCTGCCCGAGCAGGGAGAAGGCCTGCGCCACACCTGCCACCACGACGACCTCCTCCGGGTCGGCGCGGATGCCCCGGTTGCGGGCCAGCCAGCCGACGACGGCCCGGCGCAGGGCGGGGGCGCCGCGCGCGTCGCCGTAGCCGAAGTCCGCCGGGGTGACGCCCGCGAGGACGGCGCGCTCGGCGCGCAGCCAGGCGGTGCGGGGGAAGGCGGCGAGGTCGGGCAGGCCCGGGGAGAGGTCGATCCGGCACGGCAGCGCGCGCAGGGCGTCGACGACGCCGTCGCGGACGGCCGACGCGAAGAGCGCGGAGCCCGGCCCGGCCGCGTCGCGCGCGCTCCCGCTCGGTGCGGCGAGGGCGGTGGAGCCGGCGGGGCCGACGGGCACGGCGGAGGCGGCGGGGCCGGCGGGCACGGC
>NZ_JBHUXV010000224.1:0-8812 GCF_042669125.1 Streptomyces sp. NPDC057253
CGGTCCGCCCCTCCCTGGTGCGCTGACTCAGCTCTCCGGCAGGTACCCGGTCTGGACGAGCTGCCCGCTCGAGCGGCGGGAGATGAACTGGCCGCGGCCCTGAGGCATCGGGGCCGCCTTGATGTTGTTGAACACCGGGCCCTCCGACGGGTCGCCCGACAGCACGATGCCCTGTGCGCCGAGCTCCTTGATCCGGGTGAGGACCGGCTCGAAGGAGGAGCGCGAGGCACCCGAGGTGGTGCGGGCCAGGATGATCCGCAGACCCAGGTCACGCGCGAACGGCAGGTACTCCAGGAGCACCGACATCGGGTTGCCCATCGACGTGGCGACCAGGTCGTAGTCGTCGATGAAGATGAACGCGTCCGGCTCGCTGTACCAGGACCGGTTGCGCAGCTGGTCCGGCGTCACGTCCGGGCCCGGCATACGGCGGCTCATCGAACCGGCCAGCGACTCCATGACCTCCTGGAGCTGCGGACCCGAGGCGCAGTACTTGTACATGTGGCTCTCCGGCACCTGACCGAGCAGCGCGCGCCGGAAGTCCGAGACCACGAACAGCGCCTTGTTGGGCTGGTAGCGCTCGGCGATCTGCTTGGCCATGAACCGCAGCAGCGAGGACTTGCCGGACTCGCTCTCGCCGTAGATGACGAACAGCGGGTCGGTCTCGAAGTCCACGAAGACCGGCGAGAGGGTGAGCTCGTCGACGCCGATCGCGATGCCGCGGCTGCCGAAGTCCCCGCCACCGGGCAGCTCGGACGCGGGCAGCAGCGTCGGCAGCATCCGCACCTTGGGGGCCGGCGCGCCCTGCCAGGCGCTGTTGACGCTCTGCACGAGGTTCGCCATGCCGTCGGCCAGGTCCTCCACCTGCGTCGACCCGTCGATCCGGGGCGTGGCGGCGAGATAGTCCAGCTTCTCCGGGGACAGACCGCGGCCGGGCTTGCCCATCGGCACGTTCTCGGCCCGCTTGCGGTCGAACTCCGACTCCATCGCGTCACCGAGGCGCAGTTCGAGCCGGCTGAGGATCTGGTCGCGCAGCGCCGGCCGCATCTCGGTGTACCGGGTCGCCGTGATGATCAGGTGGATGCCGAAACCGAGACCGCGGGTCGCGATGTCCGCGATGACCGGGTCGAGCATCTCGTAGTCGTTCTTGAAGGTCGCCCAGCCGTCGATGATGAGGAAGACGTCACCCCACTGCTGGTCGGGGTAGTGCCCCTGCGCCCGGCGGTTGCGGAAGGTGCCCATGGAGTCGATGCTCTTGGAGCGGAAGAACTCCTCGCGCGCGTTGAGGATCCCGTGCACCTCCGCGACCGTACGGCGGACCTTCTCCTGGTCCAGCCGGGAGGCCGCACCGCCCATGTGGGCCAGGTTCTCCAGCGCGAGCATGCCGCCACCGCCGAAGTCGAGGGCGTAGAACTGCACTTCGGCCGGCGTGTGGGTGAGCGCGAACGACGTGATCATCGTGCGCACCAGCGTCGACTTGCCGGACTGCGGACCACCCACGATCAGCGCGTGACCGGCGGCACCGGAGAGGTCCGCGTACATCACGTCACGCCGCTGCTCGAACGGCTTGTCGACCAGACCGACCGGGACGACCAGCTTGCCCTGCGCGTGGTAGCCCTCGGCGTGCAGCCCGCGCTCCGGGCTGACCCCCAGCACCGGCAGCACCTGGTCGAGGCTGAACGGCTCGTCCAGCGGCGGCAGCCACACCTGGTGGGCGGGCGGACCCTGACCGTCCAGGCGGCTGACGATGACGTCGAGAACGGTGTCCGCGAGCGCGTCGTCGATCTGGTTGCCCCGGGTCTCCGGCTCCGGATCGGCGAGGATCCGCACCGGCACCGGCGCCGCGGTGAACAGCACGGGGGAGCGGTCGATGCGCCCGCCGCCCTGCGCCATCGGCCCGTTCGGCCGGTAGGTGCCGGACACGTACGCGGCCTTGAACTGCACCATCGTCTCGGTGTCGTACTTGAGGATGCCCGCGCCGGGGACGTTCGGCAGGTGGTAGGCGTCGGGCACGCCGATCGCCGTACGGGACTCGGCCGCGGAGAAGGTGCGCAGACCGATGCGGTACGACAGGAAGGTGTCCAGACCGCGCAGCTTGCCCTCCTCCAGGCGCTGCGAGGCGAGCAGCATGTGCACACCCAGCGAACGGCCGATCCGGCCGATCTGGATGAACATCTCGATGAAGTCCGGCTTGGCGGCGAGGAGTTCGCTGAACTCGTCGATGATCAGGACGAGCGAGGGCAGCGGGTCCAGCGCGGCACCGGCGGCCCGCGCCTTCTCGTAGTCGGTGATGTTGGCGTAGTTGCCGGCCTGCCGCAGCAGCTCCTGACGACGGGTCAGCTCACCGGTGATGGAGTCGCGCATGCGGTCCACGAGGGTGAGCTCGTCGGCCAGGTTGGTGATGACCGCGGAGACGTGCGGCATGGAGCCCATGCCGGTGAAGGTGGCACCGCCCTTGAAGTCCGCGAGGACGAAGTTGAGCGTCTCGGAGGAGTGCGTGACCGCCAACCCCAGGACGAGCGTGCGCAGCAGCTCCGACTTGCCGGAACCGGTGGCGCCGACGCACAGGCCGTGCGGGCCCATGCCCTCCTGCGAGGCCTCCTTGATGTCCAGCATGACCGGCTCGCCGCTCTCGCCGAGACCGATCGGCACCCGCAGCCGCTCGTGCAGCGTGCGCGGCCGCCAGGTGCGCGAGACGTCAACGCTCGCCGCGTCACCGATCTGCATGAGGTCGGTGAAGTCCAGGTTCGCCAGCAGCGGTTCGTCCGCGTCGGCGGCACCGAGGCGCAGCGGCGCCAACTGCCGGGCCAGCGACTCGGCCTGCGCCTGCGACAGCACGTCGGGCGTGCCGGTGAAGACACCGGTGCCCGCCTCCAGCTCCATGGCCTCCGGCCACACCCGGATCGACAACGAGCCGCGTGCCTCGTCGAGTTCACCGGGCACCACCTCGAGGATGGTCACACCCTGGAGGCCCTCCGCCGAGGCGAGCACCGAGTCCGCGGGCACCCCGCCGCCGTCGAGGACGACGACCACGTGCGGCTGGTCCAGCACCGGCGAACCGTCCCGGCTCCAGCGCGGGCGGCCCTCCAGCTGGTGGGCGATCATCTCCTCCAGCTCGCCGAGGTCGAAGCAGAGCAGCCGCCGGGAACCGGCGCCGTCGGACTCCTTGTGCTGCATGTGCGGCAGCCACTTGGTCCACTCCCAGTCCACCGCCGCGCCCGGCGAGGCCACGACCGCGATCACCACGTCCTCGGGCGAGTGCAGCGAGGCCAACTGGCCGATGACGGACCGGGTCTGGCCGTAGACCGTCTCGGCGTCACCGGAGATCGTCACGTGGTAGAAGGAGCGCAGCCCGATGGCCAGCGGCAGTTCACCGAGCGTGCCGTAGCTCGCGATGAACTGCTGCATCGCGTGGGCGGTCAGCGGCTCCAGCTCGTCCACCGGCGCGGTGTCGGGGGCGACCAGCGGGGTGGCCAGCTGCTGCGGGCCGAGACCGATGCGGACCTGGACGAAGTCCTGGTCCATGGAACGCCGTTCCCACAGCCGGGACCCCTCGGCGACCAGCGCCCACAGCTGCTCCGGCGCCGGGTGCAGGTAGTACTGGGCGTCGCGTTGCTTGTGCACCGTGCGCCGCACCTCGCGCCGCTTCTGCGCGAGGTACTTGAGGTAGTCGCGCCGGGCCTCGGCCATCTGACCGGAGGGTCCCTTGCGGGCCCGCACGATCTGGGCGACCAGCATGGCGACCGTGGACACCATCATCAGGCCGCCCATGATCTTCATGAAGCCCTGGGCGCCCGGCATGAAGAAGAACGCCGCCGACGAACCCATGCCCAGCATGGGCAGCAGGTTCATCAGCAGACTGTCGTCCTCGGTACGAGGCAGTTCGGGAGGGGATTCGAGCTTGACCTCCTCATTCGGCACCTCCGGCGGGTAAACCCGCGGCGGGCGCTTGACGATGACGACGCTCACCGATCCACCAGTCCTTCACGCGATAGCAATGTCGAACCGCCCCCGTCGTGACGGCCCCCGTACGTTCGTCGACTCATGGGGCTCGGCCCACACATGAGTCGGGCGTTGATCCTACTGTTCTGCGGGCCTGTTGAGCCGGGAGGGGATGGGGAGATGCCGCAAGAGGACGGTAGGGTGACGCTCCAAACGAAGCGCGGAGAGGGTTTCGCCCTGGCAAACCGCGACGAATCACCGAGTACTGGACTAGGGGGAACCGTCAGGTGAGTACGGTTTCAGCAACCGGATTCTGCCGGGTCACGGTGGCCGCACCGAACAGCCGGATCGACGTGGCACTTCCCGAGGACGTGCCGCTCTCTGACGTATACCCGGAGATCCTGCGGCTGTCGGGACAGACGCCCGAGGAGGCCGCGCCCACCGGGTACAACCTCGTGCGCAGGGACGGCTCCGTCCTCGACGACGGCCGCTCGCTCGCCGAACAGCAGATACGCGATGGCGAATTGCTGCTCCTGCGGCCGTTCGCGGACTCGCTGCCGCCCGCCGTCTTCGACGACGTGGTGGACGCCGTGGCCGCGGTGGTCGAGGCCGACCGGCGCAGCTGGAACGACGGCATGATGCGCACCGTCGGCCTGATCTCCGGCGCGCTGCTGCTCACCATGATGGCGTTCGCACTGTGGTTCTCGGAGCCGCTCCGCCACGACATGCACGGACTGCCCGGCGTCATCGCCGGCGCCACCGGCGTCGTCCTCGTCGCCCTCGCCTCGGTACGGGCCCGGGTCTACGACGACCACCACGCGGCCGTGGCCCTCGGCATCGCCGCGCTGCCGCACCTGATGGTCGGCGGCTCCGGGATCATGGGCCTCGACGCGGGGGAGGGCCCCGGCCGGCTGAACCTCCTGGTGGGCTTCGCCGCCGTCCTGGTGGCCGCGGTGCTGCTCGTCCTGATGCTCCCGCAGAACGACGCGGCCTTCATCGCCGCCGCGTTCGGCGCCGGCATCGGTGTCCTCGCCACCTTCGCGGCGATCGTCTCGGAGGCCGAGCCGCGCGAGACCGCCGCAGTCACCGCCGTGGTCATGATCGCCGTCATCGGCTTCCTGCCCGGCTGGTCCGCCCGCTTCTCCCGGCTGCCCATCGGCTTCCGCTCGCCCGACCAGATCGCCAAGCGCGGCCGCGCCGAGGACCAGCAGGAGCAGGAGCCGGTCGACTACCAGCTCATCACCGACCAGGCCCGCCGCGGCCACGAACTGCTGCTCGGTCTCGTCGGCGGCTGTGCGGTCACCGGGGTCGCCTCCGCCGGCGTGGTGCTCGGCTTCTCCACCAGTGGCTGGGCCCAGCTGCTGTCGCTGGCGGCCGGCCTCGCCATGCTGATGCGGGCCCGGCTCTTCCGGTACACGTCCCAGGTCGTGACCCTGATGATCTCGGGGATCGTCACGGTCAGCCTGCTGGTCCTGGGCCTGGCCCTGAACCCGCCGGCCGACATCATGGAAGAGCTCGTCTACAACCACAACCACGCCCCGCTGGACATCCGCACCGTCTGGCTGGCCGCCGCGGTCGCCTTCGGCGCGATGCTCCTGGTCGCGGTCGCCCTGATCGTCCCGCGCAAGGGCGTGACCCCGTTCTGGGGCCGCATGCTCGACCTGAGCGAGGGCGCGGTGCTGCTGTCCCTGGTCCCGCTCTGCCTCGCGGTCCTGGACCTGTACGCGGCGGCCCGCGGCATGACCAGCTGACGCCCGTCCCGACCGGTTGACGGCGGCTGTCCCCCGTACGGGTGGCAGCCGCCGTGGCATGTGTACGACGCCGGCGTGGCCCGGGGCACTGCCGCCGGACTGATACCCTGGCTGACGGCCGTTTGTGTACGCACCCCCGGAGCTCGCCGCTCTGGAGGCCGCGCCCAGCGGATCCCCGCCTCCCGAGTTACGGAAGCTCCCCTGAGAAGTGGACCAGGGGCACTCGGTGGCTACTCAAAAAGACTACGAGGAGTACGCGTGTCGCTCGACGCCGCTACGAAGAAGCAGATCATCAGCGAGTTCGGTACCAAGGAGGGCGACACCGGCTCCCCCGAGGTCCAGGTCGCGATGCTCTCGCGCCGTATCTCGGACCTGACCGAGCACCTCAAGACCCACAAGCACGACCACCACTCCCGTCGTGGTCTGCTGATCCTGGTCGGTCAGCGCCGTCGCCTTCTCCAGTACCTGGCGAAGAAGGACATCCAGCGCTTCCGTACGCTGGTCGACCGCCTCGGCATCCGCCGCGGTGCGGCGGGCGCCAAGTAGGACGCCGTGAAGGGAGCGGTTCCCGAAACGATCGGGGGCCGCTCCCTTTGCCGTATGTGCACGCCGTATGTACGCCGTACGTACGGAAACGTGCGCAGTGTCACACCCACTTTGTAGTGTGGTAGCACAACGCAGTAACAACGCAGTACCACGAGGAGAAGTGCACCTCGCCGCCGCCGGTCCTCGGTAGTGGCCCCCGGGCCTTGCGAACCCGGGTGCTTCGATCGAAGACCGGCCCGCACCAGATGGAGCGCTTCTCCGCGCACGTCCCCCCGCCACACGGGCGGATCGGGACAAAAGACGATACGCAGACGAAAAGTAACGGAGAGCACCTAGTGGAGAACGAGACCCACTACGCCGAGGCCGTCATCGACAACGGCTCCTTCGGCACCCGCACCATCCGCTTCGAGACGGGCCGCCTCGCCAAGCAGGCCGCCGGCTCCGCCGTGGCCTACCTGGACGACGACACCATGGTGCTGTCGGCCACCACCGCCTCGAAGAACCCCAAGGACCAGCTCGACTTCTTCCCCCTGACGGTGGACGTCGAGGAGCGGATGTACGCCGCCGGCAAGATCCCCGGCAGCTTCTTCCGCCGCGAGGGCCGGCCCTCCGAGGACGCGATCCTCACCTGCCGCCTCATCGACCGCCCGCTGCGCCCGTCCTTCAAGAAGGGCCTGCGCAACGAGATCCAGGTCGTCGCCACCATCATGGCGCTCAACCCCGACCACCTGTACGACGTCGTGGCGATCAACGCCGCCTCCGCGTCCACCCAGCTGGCCGGTCTGCCCTTCTCCGGCCCGATCGGCGGCGTCCGCGTCGCGCTGATCAACGGCCAGTGGGTCGCCTTCCCGACGCACTCCGAGCTCGAGGACGCCGTCTTCGACATGGTCGTCGCGGGCCGCACCCTGGAGGACGGCGACGTCGCGATCATGATGGTCGAGGCCGAGGCCACCGAGAAGACCATCCAGCTGGTCAAGGGCGGCGCCGAGGCCCCGACCGAGGAGGTCGTCGCCGCCGGTCTGGAAGCCGCGAAGCCCTTCATCAAGGTCCTGTGCAAGGCCCAGGCCGACCTCGCCGCCAAGGCCGCCAAGCCGACCGGCGAGTTCCCGATCTTCCTCGACTACCAGGACGACGTCCTGGAGGCGCTCTCCGCCGCCGTCCGCCCGGAGCTCGCCTCCGCGCTGACCATCGCCGGCAAGCAGGAGCGCGAGGCCGAGCTGGACCGCGTCAAGGCGCTCGCCGCCGAGAAGCTCCTCCCGGAGTTCGAGGGCCGCGAGAAGGAGATCTCCGCCGCGTACCGCTCCCTGACCAAGCAGCTCGTCCGCGAGCGCGTGATCAAGGAGAAGAAGCGCATCGACGGCCGTGGCGTCACGGACATCCGTACGCTCGCCGCCGAGGTCGAGGCCATCCCGCGCGTGCACGGCTCCGCGGTGTTCGAGCGTGGCGAGACCCAGATCCTGGGCGTCACCACCCTCAACATGCTCCGCATGGAGCAGCAGCTGGACACCCTCTCCCCGGTGACCCGCAAGCGCTACATGCACAACTACAACTTCCCGCCGTACTCCACCGGCGAGACCGGCCGCGTCGGCTCCCCCAAGCGCCGCGAGATCGGCCACGGCGCCCTCGCCGAGCGCGCCCTGGTCCCGGTCCTGCCGACCCGCGAGGAGTTCCCCTACGCGATCCGCCAGGTCTCCGAGGCGCTGAGCTCCAACGGCTCCACGTCCATGGGCTCGGTCTGCGCCTCCACCATGTCGCTGCTGAACGCCGGTGTGCCCCTGAAGGCCCCCGTCGCCGGTATCGCCATGGGCCTGATCTCCCAGGACATCGACGGCGAGACGCACTACGTCACCCTCACCGACATCCTCGGCGCGGAGGACGCCTTCGGCGACATGGACTTCAAGGTCGCCGGCACCAAGGAGTTCGTCACCGCCCTCCAGCTCGACACCAAGCTGGACGGCATCCCCGCCTCCGTCCTGGCCGCGGCCCTCAAGCAGGCCCGTGACGCCCGCCTCCACATCCTCGACGTGATGATGGAAGCGATCGACACCCCGGACGAGATGTCCCCGAACGCCCCGCGGATCATCACCGTCAAGATCCCCGTGGACAAGATCGGCGAGGTCATCGGCCCCAAGGGCAAGATGATCAACCAGATCCAGGAGGACACCGGCGCCGAGATCACGATCGAGGACGACGGCACCATCTACATCGGTGCCGCCGACGGCCCGGCCGCCGAGGCCGCCCGCACCACGATCAACGGCATCGCCAACCCGACCATGCCGGAGGTCGGCGAGCGCTACCTGGGCACCGTCGTGAAGACGACGACCTTCGGCGCGTTCGTGTCGCTGCTCCCGGGCAAGGACGGTCTGCTGCACATCTCGCAGATCCGCAAGCTCGCGGGCGGCAAGCGCGTGGAGAACGTCGAGGACGTCCTCGGTGTGGGCCAGAAGGTCCAGGTCGAGATCGCCGAGATCGACTCCCGCGGCAAGCTCTCCCTGATCCCCGTGATCGAGGGCGAAGAGGGCTCGGACGACAAGAAGGACGACACCGACAAGTGACGTCGAGCAGCTCGACGGCGA
>NZ_JBHUXV010000225.1:0-8769 GCF_042669125.1 Streptomyces sp. NPDC057253
CCCCCGGGACATCCGGGGGCACCGCCTTCTTCCGTGGAGGAGGTCAGCCGGTGTTGCGCAGGCCGGCCGCCACGCCGTTGACCGTCAGGAGCAGGGCGCGGGAGAGCAGCGGGTCGGGTTCCTCGCCGGCGGCCGCCGCGTCGCGCTGGCGCTTGAGGAGGGTCACCTGGAGGTAGGAGATCGGGTCCAGGTAGGCGTCGCGGATGGCGAAGGTCTGCTTGAGGACCGGGGTGGCGTCGAGGAGTTCCGCCTCGCCGGTGATCTTGAGGACCTCGCGGACGGTCAGCTCGTGCTCGGCCTCGATGACGGCGAAGACGTGCCGGAGCTCTTCGGGGACGAGGGTGTCGACGTAGTGGCGGGCGATGCGCAGGTCGGTCTTCGCGAGGGTCATCTCGACGTTGGAGATGAAGTTCCGGAAGAAGTGCCACTGCTCGTGCATCTCGTCGAGCACCGTGTCCAGGCCCGCCTCGCGCAGCGCCTTCAGACCGGAGCCGACGCCGAACCAGCCCGGGACGATCTGCCGGGACTGGGTCCAGCCGAACACCCACGGGATGGCGCGCAGTCCGTCCAGGGAGACGCCCGAGCCGGGGCGGCGGGAGGGCCGGGAGCCGAGGTGCAGGTCGGCGAGCTGGTCCACCGGCGTCGAGGCGAGGAAGTAGTTCGGCAGGTCCGGGTCCTCGACCAGCCTGCGGTAGGCCGCGTGGGCGGCGTCGCTCACCACGTCCATCGCCGCGTCCCAGCGGGCCAGCGCCTCGTCGGACTGGCGCGGGGCGGTGTGCAGCGCGGAGGCCTGGAGGGTGGCCGCGACCGTGAGCTCCAGGTTCTCCCGGGCCAGCGACGGCACGAGGTACTTGTCGGAGATGACCTCGCCCTGCTCGGTCACCTTGATCTCGCCCTCCAGGGTGCCCCAGGGCTGGGCGAGGATCGCGTCGTGCGAGGGACCGCCGCCGCGGCCGACGGTGCCGCCGCGGCCGTGGAAGAGGCGCAGGCGCACGCCGTAGCGGTGGGCCACGTCGCGCAGCCGGCGCTGGGCGCGGTGGATCTCCCACTGCGAGGTGGTGATGCCGCCGAACTTGGAGGAGTCGGAGTAGCCGAGCATGACCTCCTGCACATCGCCCCGGAGCGCGACCAGGCGCCGGTAGGACGGGTCGGAGAGCATGTCCTCCAGGATGGTGTCGGCGGCCTTCAGCTCGTCGGTGGTCTCCAGGAGCGGCACGATGCCGATCTTCGCCCACCCGGCGTGCAGGTCCAGAAGTCCCGCCTCGCGGGCGAGGACCGCGGCGGCGAAGACGTCGTCGGCGCCCTGGCACATCGAGATGATGTACGACTCGACGACCTCGGGTCCGAAGACCTCCAGGGCCCGCTTCACGGTCTGGAAGACACCCAGGGTCTTCTCGCCGGCCGCGTCCACCGGAGCCGGGGTGGGCGCCAGCGGCCTGCGGGAGCGCAGCTCCTTCGCGAGCAGCTTGGCGCGGTAGTCGCGGGGCATGTCGGCGTACCGCCAGGACTCCTCGCCGAGCCGGTCGAAGAGCTGCCCGAGGGCGTGGTGGTGGGCGTCGGCGTGCTCGCGGACGTCCATGGTGGCGAGCTGGAGGCCGAACGCGGCGAGGGTGCGGATGGTGCGGTCCAGCCGGCCGTCGGCGAAGAGCCCGCCCCGGTGCTCGCGCAGCGAGCTCTGGATCAGGGTCAGGTCCTGGAGCAGCTCGCTGGTGCCGAGGTAGTCGCGGCCGTCCTCGTGCGGGATGCCCTTGGCCAGGCGGGTCTTGGTGTTCTCCAGCTTCTGCCGGATGCAGGTGGCCTTGAGGCGGTACGGCTCCTCGGCGTTCAGCCGCTTGTAGCGGGGGCTGATCTCCGGGAGGCGCTCCAGGTCGGCCTTCAGGGACTCCAGGAGTTCCTCGGTGGCACCGGTGTAGCGGATGGAGTTCGACAGGAAGCCGCGCAGCTCGTCGATGAGCTCCAGGGCGTCGTTGATGCCGTGCTCGTGCTGGAGGATCAGGACGTCCCACGTCACCTGCGGGGTGACGTTGGGGTTGCCGTCGCGGTCGCCGCCGATCCAGGTACCGAAGGTCAGGGGGCGGGTGGCGTCGGGGAGCCTGACGCCGACGCGCTCCAGTTCGGCGGTGAGGTCCTCCAGGACGTCGCCGACCGCGCCGGCGTGCAGCTCGTCGAGGTAGTAGATGGCGTTGCGGGCCTCGTCGGCGGGCTCGGGGCGCACGACCCGGAGCTCGTCGGTCTGCCAGACGAGGTCGATGTTCTCGGCCAGCCGCGTGTCGTAGCGGCGCCGGTCCGACTCGATGACCGGAGTCTCCAGGAGGGCGGCGATCCGGCGGAGTTTGTTCAGCACCGAGCGGCGGGCGGCCTCCGTCGGGTGCGCGGTGAAGACCGGGCGGACGTTGAGGTTGGCGACGGTCTGGCGCAGGTGCTCGGGGTCGGCGTCCTTGAGGCGGTCGGCGGTGCGGGCGAGGAGACCGCCCTCGGCGGCGCGCCGGGCCCGCAGCTCCCGGCCGCGGTGCACCTGCTCGGTGACGTTGGCCAGGTGGAAGTAGGTGGAGAAGGCGCGCACCAGCTTGGCGGCGGTCTCCAGCTCGGTGCCCCGCAGCAGCTCGGCGGCGGCCTCGCCGTCCTCTCGGGTGAGGCGGCGCACCTTCTCGACGAGCTCCAGCAGCTCGGGGCCCTCCTGGCGGACGAGGGTCTCGCCCAGGAGGTCGCCCAAGCGGCGGATGTCGGCGCGCAGCTCACTACTGGTCGACGTGGCGCTCGGGGTCAGGTCGTCGGCACTGCTCACAGGTGCGGCTCCTTGCAGTGTTGAAGCTCGTCCGGGAGGGGAACCCGGAGTGCGGTCGTGCGGCAGCCGCCGCATACGGGCCGGGCATCCGGGAAGAATTCAGAGCGGACCGCGCTGTCCGACCGACTCCAAGGATAGGTGTCGATGCGGACGCGCAGACTTTTGGGCTCTTGCCGTGAGACGGCGACGCACTGCCATACTTACGATGCCGTAGGTTACGGAACCGTAGGGATCGTCGTCACGGAACCCGGGAAGGATTCCCGCAGCCCGGCACCTGTCTCAACCCTCGACCCCACAGGGGACGCCCCATGACCACGAGCTCCGATGTGATCGATGACGCCCCGAAGGCGACCGACGGCCCGACCACTCCCTCCGCGACACTGGGCGGCGAGCAGAAGCGCTCGATCGAACAGATCACGCTGCTGCTCTTCATCACCGTCCCCTTCCTCGCGCTGCTCGCGGCGGTGCCGCTGGCGTGGGGCTGGGGGGTGAGCTGGCTGGACCTGGGCCTTCTGGTCTTCTTCTACTACCTCGGCTGCCACGGCATCACGATCGGCTTCCACCGCTACTTCACCCACGGTTCCTTCAAGGCCAAGCGGCCGCTGAGGATCGCGCTGGCGATCATGGGCTCACTCGCGGTCGAGGGGCCGCTGGTGCGCTGGGTGGCCGACCACCGCAAGCACCACAAGTTCTCCGACGCCGAGGGCGACCCCCACTCGCCGTGGCGGTTCGGAGAGACGGTCCCGGCGCTGATCAAGGGCCTGTGGTGGGCCCACATCGCCTGGATGTTCGACGAGGAGCAGACCCCGCAGGACAAGTACGCGCCGGACCTGATCAAGGACCCGGCGATCCGCGCGATCTCCCGCCAGTTCATCTTCTGGACGATGCTCTCCCTCGCGCTGCCCGCCCTGATCGGCGGCCTGGTGACGATGTCCTGGTGGGGCGCGTTCACCGGCTTCTTCTGGGGCTCGCTGGTCCGCGTCTGCCTGCTCCACCACGTGACCTGGTCCATCAACTCGATCTGCCACGCGGTCGGCAAGCGGCCCTTCAAGTCGCGGGACCGCTCGGGCAACGTGTGGTGGCTGGCGGTGCTGTCCTGCGGTGAGTCCTGGCACAACCTGCACCACGCCGACCCGACCTCGGCGCGGCACGGGGTGATGCGGGGGCAGCTGGACTCCTCGGCGCGGATCATCCGCTGGTTCGAGATGGCCGGCTGGGCGTACGACGTGCGCTGGCCGTCACGCTCGCGTATCGATTCCCGCCGGAACACCGACGGGGACGGCTCCCGGCGCAAGAAGGAGGCCGCCGAGGCGGCATGATGGACGCCGTGGCGACCGACTCCAGCAGTACCCCGAGCAACGAGGCGAAGCCGCGGCGTGCCCGGCGCACCCGGATGACGGGTGCCGAGCGCCGCGCCCAGCTTCTGGAGATCGGTCGCACGCTGTTCGCCGCGAAGGGCTTCGAGGGCACGTCGGTCGAGGAGATCGCAGCGAAGGCGGGCGTCTCCAAGCCGGTGGTGTACGAGCACTTCGGCGGCAAGGAGGGCCTGTACGCGGTGGTGGTGGACCGCGAGATGCGGCGCCTGCTGGACATGGTGACGAGTTCCCTGACCGCGGGCCATCCCCGCGAACTGTGCGAGCAGGCGGCCTTCGCGCTCCTGGACTACATCGAGGAGTACACGGACGGCTTCCGCATCCTGGTCCGTGACTCCCCCATCCCGCAGTCCACGGGCTCCTTCGCGTCGCTGATCTCCGACATCGCCACGCAGGTCGAGGACATCCTGGGCCGCGAGTTCAAGAGCCGCGGCTTCGACCCCAAGCTGGCCCCGCTGTACGCCCAGGCCCTGGTCGGCATGGTCGCCCTGACCGGCCAGTGGTGGCTGGACGTCCGCCGCCCGAAGAAGGCGGAGGTGGCGGCACACCTGGTGAACCTCGCCTGGCACGGCCTGGACGGCCTGGAGGCGAAACCGCATCTGATAGGGCGCCGGAAGAGCTGACGGACACACGGCGGTACCCCGCGCCCCTCGGGGACGCGGGGTACCGCACGCGAACCGGTGATCCGGTCAGCGCACCACCGTTCCGAACGCCACCCCCGCCGCGGGGACGCCGTCCGCTCCCGGCGCGTACGTCACGACGGTCTCCGCGCCCGCGTTGGTCACGTTGCCCCACGGCACCGCGTAGGCGGACCCACGCGTGCCCGGCCCCTTGGGCATGCCCAGGTACAGGTGCGTGGCACCGGCGGCGAGGTACCCGCCGAGCTGCTGTCCCGCCCCCGACGTACCGGGGACGCCGGCCTTGCCGGGCTCGACGACCACCTCGGTGTCGCCGGGCGCCCCGATCGGGGTGAAGACCGTCACGGATCCGGCGTCGGCGACGGTGCCGATGTCCTCGCCCGGGACGCCCACCGCGATCAGCGTGTTCTTGGTCGTCGCGACGGCGCCGGGCGCGAGCGAGACCGCGGAGACCTGCTCGCCGAGCCGGTCGCCCGCCTCGGGGTCCCCGGCCACGTTGGCCGAGCCCTGGTTGAACTCGGCGAGCTCGCTGACCGCGCCCGCGGCCGTGATCCGCAGGTTCACGACCCGGCCGGTGTCGGCGTCGGTGCTGTTGTCCTCGCCGGGCGAGCCGACCGCGAGGATCGAGTCGGTCGCGGCGGTGGAGGAGGACGCGGTGGCCCGGTAGGACGTCATCGCGAGGGAGAAGCCGAACTTGTCGCCGGCCTCCGAGGCACCGCTGATCTCGGGCGCGGTGCTCTCCTGGTCGATGCCGGCCAGCGGGGTCGGGATGCCGTTCGCGTTGAGCGTGTGGCTGAGGATCTCCAGGCCGCCGGAGTCGTCGTCGCTGCCGATGGCCTCGTACGGCGTGCCGATCGCGAGGTGCTGCGGCGAGGCGGCGACCGTCGTGCCGAAGCGGTCCTCGGCCTCCACCGTGCCGTGCACTCCGGCCGAACCCTGGTTGATGGCCCGGTTGGTGGTGCCGCGCAGGTAGAAGCTGCTGCCCGCGTTGGCCAGTCCGTCGAGGTCCTCGCCGGGGACGCCGATGAGGAGGTAGGGGTCGCCCGCGGTGGTGATGCCGGCGGCGAGGGAGTGGCCCATGCGGTCGCCGGCCTCGGAGGCGGAGGCAAGGATCGAGCCGGCGCCCTTCCCCTGTTCCAGGGCGAGCTCGGCGGGGCCCTTGGTGAGGCCGTCCGCCGAGCCGTACAGCACCTGGACGAGGCCGGCGTCGGCGGCGCTGCCGATGTCCTCGGCCGGGGTGCCCACGACCAGGTCGGTGTAGCCGTCGAGGTTGTGGTCGACCACCGCGAGCGCGGAGCCGAACTGGTCGTTCTCCTCCGCCCCACCGCTCACGCCCGCGCTGTTCTGGGACAGGGCGAGGGTGCCCTTGCCGCCGCCCAGGACGACGTGGACGACACCTGCCTTGGTGACGGTTCCGACGGCGGCCTGCGGGTCGGCGATCGCGGTGTCGCGGACACCGTCGCCGTTGAAGTCGACGACGCGGGCGGCCTGGACGCGGGTGGTGACCCAGTCGCGGATGTCGTCGAGGCGGGTGGCGACGGCGCCGGTGCGGGTCTCCGTGGAGTTGAAGCAACCGCCCTGCCAGGAACGGCTGTTGACCCCGGCGAGCTGCGCGCTGCCGTTGACCGTGCGGAAGAGCGGGCCGCCGGTGTCGCCGGCGCAGATCGCGTCGCCGTCCTTGCCGGTGACTGCGAGGGTGGTCACGCCGACGGTGTCGGCGGTGAACGTGCCCTGGTGCATGCGCAGCGGCGCCCACTCGGTGGCGGTGCGGCCGTAGCCGGTGCTCACGAGGCTCTCGCCCGCGGTCGGCATGGCGGTGGCGATCGCGGCCGGGGCGATGCCGGTGACCGGCCGGTTCAGCCGGGCGAGGACGAGGTCGCGGTCGGTGCGCGGGGCGAGCTCGACGACCGTGCGGGACTGGCCGCTCGTGGTGGTGGTGTCGGTGCGGCCGATGACCGCGGTGGTGGCCTGGGCGGGCTTGCCCGCGCGGATCTGGAAGCTGCCGGAGGGGTCGTCGGCGAAGCAGCTCGCGGCGGTCAGCACCCAGTACGGGTCGACCAGGGCTCCGGAGCAGCGGCGGGCGCCGTCGCCGATGTCGATCCGGGCGGTGAAGGCGTACGCGCCGTCGGCGGCGGGGTCGCCCGCGACGGCGTGGGCGGCGGGCGCGGGGCCGGCGACGCCGAGCGCCACGGACGCGGCGAGCAGGGCGCCGGTGAGTGCCGTACGAGGTCTGTGGTGGGCCACGGTGAGGTTGTCCCTTGTGAGTCGGAGCGCGGAGGTCAGCCGGTGACGCGGAGTTCGAGCAGGATGGTGGGGGCGTCGCCGACGCCCTCTCCGACTCCCTTGAACTCGCCCTTGGCGACGTCGACGGTCTGGGTCTGGCCCTCGGCGCTCAGTTCGGCGCGGACCGCGCGGGCCTCGGTGGCGAGGGCGTAGACCTCGGGGATCTCCAGCGTGAGCCAGCCGGTGGCGGCCGTGGAGCGGAAGCAGAACTTGCCGTCGGCGCTCTCCCGGGTCCAGACCTCGATCTGGTCGGTGGCGGCCGCGTCGCAGGTGGCCAGGGTGATACGGCCGTCGCCGCGCTTGAGGGTGATGCCCTGCTCGGCGAGGATCTTCGCGGCGCCGGGGTAGGTGAAGTCCTCCACGGCGACCGGGGGGACGTCGTCGGCCGCGGTCCGGACGGCGTCCGGCGGGGCGGCCACGGCGTAGGCGGCGGCACCGACCAGGACCGCGGCACCGGCGAGACCGGCGCACAGCAGCCTGCGGGTTCTGGATATCACAAAGTTTCCCTTCCGGTGAATGCGCGAAATAGGACGCAGCAGGAATGAAGCAGAAAAAGGAAAGGAAAAGTGATGTGCGTCACTCGCCACACAGAGCGAACGACGAAAGCCCCCTTTTGCCCGCTGTAACCGCAGAGCACCGCCTCCCCGTTGCGGAAAGCGAACATAACAAAGCACCGAGCAAAAACAAAGCGCTCACAAAGCAGGGGCAAAGCGTATGCTCTCCCGGTCGAGATCCGACCCCCGGCCAGGGGAACGGCCGGGAAGCGGAAGGTTGCTTCTCAATTGAGAAATAGACTGCTCGGCGGGGGGAGACGGCTGACCACGGCCGTCGGTCTCTCCCTGCTGCCGGCCCTGTTGGCAGGACTCCTGTCCGCCGCGCCCGCCGCGGCCGTCGACGACCCCGTCGAACCCGAGCCGACCGGCCTGGAACACATACCGGCGACCGACCGGGGCAAGGTCGTCGAACTGTGGAAGAACGGCGGGCCGGGGGTGCGCGCGGCCGCCGAGGCGGCGCTGACCGGCAGTGACACGGCCGTACGCCGTTTCCTGGACCAGGAGCGGGTGGTCGCGCAGCTCAGTGACGACCGGGTCGCCACCGTGCAGATCCTGTCGATGGGCGGGCGGGCGGTCCGCGAGGCCGCCGAAACCGCGCTCGGGGGCACGTCCGAGCAGCTGACGGCGTTCCTGAAGGACGGCTGGAAGCGGCCCCTGGAGGAGGACCAGCGGGTCGAGGCCGCACGTGTCGTGGCCTTCGGCGGCCGTGAGGTGCAGGCCAAGGGCCGCGCGGCGCTGAACGGGAGCATCGAGGACGTCCGGGCCTTCCTGAACGAGGGCCAGTACGCGGCCCAGGACAACGACGACCGCGTGACCGTGGTGCAGATCATCAGCACCGGCGGCCAGGCCACCCGGGAGGCGGGCCGGGCGGCGCTGAACGGCACGATGGACGACGTACGGGAGTTCCTCGCCGTCGGCCAGCACATCGCCCGCGCCCGTGACCAGGAACAGGCCACCATCGCCCAGCTCGCGGAGCAGGCCACGGAGGCCGGCCGGCAGGCCGCCGAGGAGACCGAGGCCGCGAAGGACGCCTCGGAGAAGGCGATCGCGGCGACGGAGCTCGCCAAGGAGGCCGCCGAGAAGGCCGCGCGGGAGACCGAGGCCGCCAAGGACGACGCGCAACGGGCCTCCAGCGC
>NZ_JBHUXV010000226.1:0-8762 GCF_042669125.1 Streptomyces sp. NPDC057253
TCCCGAGGTCGAGCTGGGCGAGGGCCTCGGCGACGCCGTCGTCGAGGCGGCGCGGGAGGTCGACCACGACGGTGCCGCCGCGGCGCCGGGCCGCGGCGAGCACCGCCCGGACGGCCGGGGGCGGGACGGCGATGCGGTCTCCGCGGTCCCAGCTCAGCACCCGCAGCGAGTGCAGCCGAGGCAGCGACTCCTCCAGGGCGCCGCCCCCGACCCGCCCGCGCGAGGCGGCGAAGGCGGGCCAGCGCAGCCCCTCGGTGCTCTCGCCGCCGAGGAGTACGTCGAGTCCGCCGCCGAGCGGATCCGCGTCCACGAGGAGGGTGCGCAGGCCCTCACGCGCGGAGGTGACGGCCAGGGCGCACGCGAGCGTGGAGGCGCCGGCCCCGCCCCGGCCGCCGATGACGCCGACGGTGAGGGCGGGCCGTCCGACGCCCTCGGCGACGTCGGCGATGCGGTCGACCAGCCACTGCTCGCCGTCCGGCAGCATCAGGACGTGGTCGGCGCCGATCTCGACGGCCCGTTTCCACACCCCGGGGTCGTCCTGGTCGCGGCCCACGAGCACCACGCCGCGTCTGCGCGCGGCTCCGCGCACCCGCCGTGCGGCGTCGTCGCCGACCAGGACGAGCGGGGCGGCCTCCCAGCTGCCTCTGCGCTCCGGCAGCCCGTGGTGCACCTCGGGTTTCGCCCCGGCCGCCGCGCACAGGCGCAGCAGGTCGTCCAGCAGGTCCTCGTCCTCCGTGACGATCAAAGGCTGCCCCTGCCGCCCTCCGGCGGCGGGCGGCGGATCGTGTGTGACGGCTGCGGCCACGTCCTCTTCCCCCTTCACTGCGACGCCCAAGGCCCCGAAAACAGCCCGCGCGTCGCCTCTCTCACGCGGCCCCTTCGGCCCCGCGATTCCCAAACATGTGAAGAACCGGCTACCGGCCTCCATATGAGCGGCCGATACGAACCGGCCAAACACACCCGACTAACCGGAACCGGCCATGAAGTCGGCCCGAGCGGGATGTGTCGGAATCACGGTGCAGCGATCCCGAAAATCGTGTGGATCTTGGTCGATAACTGTGGACAACTCAGCGGTTGTGAATATCGCCGTCACCCATACCGGTGGGCCCCGTGGGACCCGTGAGCGACCTCCGCAGAGCACCGCGACGACTACGCACGGTGACGGATCATGGGCATGCGAAAGAGGCGGCCGAAGCCGCCTCGCAGCGGTCGCAGGACCGCGATCAGAAGAGGAAAAACCCACCCGGACATGCGACGACCCCCACCGGGGGGGAGAGTGGGGGTCGTCTCCACGGCCGACTCGGGGGGGGAGGAGCCGGGCCGGGTTAGCACGGTCGCGAACGATCCGTGACTTCCATGGTGTACCCGAGAGCCCTCCCAGGCAAACCCACGCGCCCCACCTTACGCCGAATGGGCTGCGCCTATGCTCGGGGTCGTGGAAAACCACTCGTTGCCCCGCACAGCTGCCTTCTTTGACCTGGACAAGACGGTCATTGCGAAGTCGAGCACCCTCACGTTCAGCAAGTCGTTCTACCAAGGCGGCCTGATCAACCGCAGGGCCGCCTTGCGGACCGCCTATGCCCAGTTCGTCTTCCTCGTCGGCGGTATGGACCACGACCAGATGGAGCGCACCCGCGAGTACCTCTCCGCGCTCGTGCGCGGCTGGAACGTCCAGCACGTCAAGGAGATCGTGGCCGAAACCCTCCATGACCTGATCGACCCGATCATCTACGACGAGGCGGCGTCCCTCATCGAGGAGCACCACACCGCCGGGCGCGACGTCGTCATCGTGTCCACGTCGGGCGCCGAGGTGGTCGAGCCGATCGGTGAACTCCTGGGCGCGGACCGGGTGGTGGCCACCCGCATGGTCGTCGGCGAGGACGGCTGCTTCACCGGCGAGGTGGAGTACTACGCGTACGGCCCGACGAAGGCCGAGGCGGTCAAGGAGCTGGCCGAGTCCGAGGGGTACGACCTGGAGCGCTGCTACGCCTACAGCGACTCGGCGACGGACCTGCCGATGCTCGAGGCCGTGGGCCATCCGCACGCCGTCAACCCGGACCGGACCCTGCGCCGCGAGGCTCTCGCGCGCGGGTGGCCGATTCTCGATTTCCACCGCCCGGTCCGACTCAAGCAGCGGTTGCCCGGGTTCGCCGTACCGCCCCGCCCGGCGCTCGTGGCGGTCGCCGCGATAGGAGCGGCGGCGGCCACCGCCGGCCTCGTCTGGTACGCGAACCGGCGGCGATCAAAGGTGGCGTGAGGCGATTCAGCACACTTGACGCCTATTTGAGGATAAAAGTAAAGAACGGTCGGCGGGGGTTCCGCTTGCCCGGGTCCTGGAGTACAAAGGGGTTAACGGCCCGCGAGACCAAGGACATCCGAGAGGATCACCTTAATAACGCATTTGGCCCCACGGACCGAGCATGGACATCGAGCACCCACGCGACGTCGACCCGTCGATTACGGGCCAGCCGCACCAGGTGACGGGCAAAGTTCCCGACCTGATGGGCAACATATCGAGGACGCTTGGTAACTCGGTGAACATGCCAGCGGCGGTACGAATCCTCGTACCGCCGCAACCCTTGTCCGGGGATTTCTACGCCGCCCCGCGCTGGAGCGCCTCGCACACCGCCGTCGACTCACGCGCCCCCAGTTCGATCGCGCTGCCGCAGTGGGCGATCCAGGCGGCCATGCCCTCGGGGGTGCCGGAGACGTATCCGTCGAGCGCCGCCAGATAGGCCGCGCGACCCAGTTCGGCGTGACCGACCTCCGCCGGGCACACCGACTTCGGGTCGAGGCCGCTGCCCACCAGGACGATCCGCGCGGCCGCCCGCGCGACCAGGCCGTTGTGGGAGACGAAGGGCCGCAGAGCGAGGAGTTCGCCCTGTACGACGGCCGCCGTGACCAGGGCGGGGGCGGAACTGCCCGCGATGATCAGCTCGGACAGCCCTTCCAGCCGGCCCGAGACCTCGGCCGCCCCGGGCAGCGGCAGTTCGATGAGCGGCTCGTGGACGTCCTCGCCTGCCTGACGCGGGCGCCCGACCTGGTCCTCGTCGCTCGCCGCGGCCACCAGGTGCAGCCGGGCCAGCACCCTGAGGGGCGACTGCCGCCAGATGGACAGCAGTTGGCCGGCCTCGGCGGTCAGCCGCAGGGCCGCGCCCATGACCCGCGCCTCGTCGTCGACACCGAAGTCCGAGCGCCTGCGCACCTCTTCCAGGGCCCAGTCCGCGCCGGACAGCGCGGCCGAGCCGCGGGCGCCGCGCAGGGCCGCCTCGGAGGTGATCTCGTTGCTGCGGCGCCGCATGACACGGTGCCCGTAGACCCGGTCCACGGACTTGCGCACGGACTCCACGGAATCGGCCACTCCGGGCAGCGAGCCCAGGGCCGCGAGCGGGTCGGCGGTCGCGCCTGTCGTACTCATGAGTACGACCCTACGCACACCGGCCCCGGACCCCACGATGGAGTGGTCTTCTTCACGCACGTCTGCCCCATAGAGCTATCAACCGACTACGCTTCGTGAACATGAAAATTGCTTTCGTCGGGAAGGGCGGCAGCGGCAAGACCACCCTGTCCGCCCTGTTCATCCGCCATCTCGCGGCCACCGGAGCACCGGTGATCGCCGTCGACGCCGACATCAACCAGCACCTGGGGCCGGCGCTCGGCCTGGACGAGGCCGAGGCGGCCGCACTGCCCGCCCTGGGCGAGCGGCTGCCGTTGATCAAGGAGTATCTGCGCGGTTCCAACCCGCGGATCGCCGCCGCCACCCAGATGATCAAGACCACCCCGCCCGGCGAGGGCTCCCGGCTGCTGCGGGTGTGCGAGGACAACCCGGTCTACGACGCCTGCGCCCGGCCCGTGGAACTCGACGGCGACGTAGTCCGTTTGATGGTCACCGGCCCCTTCACGGACGCCGACCTGGGGGTCGCCTGCTACCACTCCAAGACCGGAGCGGTGGAGCTGTGCCTGAACCACCTGGTGGACGGGCGGGGTGAGTACGTCGTGGTGGACATGACCGCGGGCTCCGACTCCTTCGCCTCCGGCATGTTCACCCGCTTCGACCTCACCTTCCTCGTCGCCGAGCCGACCCGTAAGGGGGTCTCCGTCTACCGCCAGTACAAGGAGTACGCCCGCGACTTCGGCGTCACGCTGAAGGTCGTCGGCAACAAGGTGCAAGGTCAGGACGACCTCGACTTCCTGCGCGCCGAGGTCGGGGACGACCTGCTGGTCACGGTCGGGCACTCCGACTGGGTGCGGGCCCTGGAGAAGGGCCGGCCGCCCCGGTTCGCGCTCCTGGAGGACGTCAACCGCCGCGCCCTGCAGCGGCTGCGGACGGCCGTCGACGCGACGTACGAGCTGCGCGACCCGGAGCGCTACACCCGGCAGATGGTGCACTTCCACCTGAAGAACGCCGAGTCCTGGGGCAACGAGCGCACCGGGGCCGACCTGGCGGCGCAGGTCGACCCCTCGTTCGTGCTCGGTGAGAGCGCGGTGGCGGCGGTCTGAGGACAACCGCCGGCCACAGCGGACACCAACCGCCGGGCGCCTACTGCTTCTTGGCCGCCGGCGCCCCCGGTACGCCCTTCGGTGCCGGGGCCGGCCGGCCGTTCAGGAAGGCCTGCCAGCCCTCCTTCGGCGCCTCGCCGACGGTCAGGGTGCGCAACTTCTCCAGGGTGTTCGGGTCCTGCGCGTCCAGCCAGTCGGCCAGCTGCCGGAAGGAGACGCAGCGCACGTCGGACTTGTTGCACACCCGCTCGATGGTCTCCTTGACGGCGCGCATGTAGGTGCCGCCGTTCCAGGACTCGAAGTGGTTGCCGATGATCAGGGGCGCGCGGTTGCCGTCGTAGGCCCGGTAGAAGCCCTTGAGCAGGCCCTCGCGCATCTGGTCGCCCCAGAACCGGTACTTGCCCGGGTCGCCCTGGGTCCTGGTTCCGGACTGGTTGACCATGAAGTTGTAGTCCATGGTGAGCTGCTCGTAGGAGTGCCCGGGGAAGGGCACGAGCTGCATCGACAGGTCCCACAGGCCCTGCTTCTTCCTGGGCCACAGCTGCTCGTTGACACCGCTGGTGTCGTAGCGGAAGCCGAGCTCTGACGCGGCCGTCATGAAGTTCTTCTGGCCCTCCAGGCAGGGGGTGCGGGCGCCGATGAGCTCCTTGTCGTAGTCGAAGGGCAGGGGGGAGGCCTTCGTCATCCCGGTGTTGGTCTTCCAGGACTTCACGAACCTCTTCGCCTGGGCGATCTCGTCCTTCCACTCGGCCACCGACCACTCGCCGACACCGCCGCCCTTGCCGCAGAAGTGACCGTTGAAGTGGGTGCCGATCTCGTTGCCCTCCAGCCACGCGAGGCGCAGCTGCTTGACGGTGTCGGCGATGCCCTGTTCGTCGTTGAAGCCGATGTCGGAGCGGCCCGGCGAGTGCTGCGGCGGCCGGTACTCGGCGCGCTTGTCCTCCGGCAGCATGTACACGCCGCTGAGGAAGTACGTCATGGTCGCGTGGTTCTCCTTGGCGACCTCGCGGAAATGCGAGAACAGCTTCTGGCTGTCCTCGCCGGCGCCGTCCCAGGAGAACACCACGAACTGCGGCGGCTTCTCACCGGGCTTGAGACGTTCGGCTCTGGGCAGGT
Source organism: Streptomyces sp. NPDC057253 (assembly GCF_042669125.1). Classification (NCBI taxonomy): domain Bacteria; kingdom Bacillati; phylum Actinomycetota; class Actinomycetes; order Kitasatosporales; family Streptomycetaceae; genus Streptomyces; species Streptomyces sp. NPDC057253. The sequence continues at coordinate 5,617 of NZ_JBHUXV010000226.1, forward strand.
GCGGCTGCGCTCCGGTGTAGGCGGTGGAGCCGTCACCGATCAGGCGGAAGACCTTCTTGGGAGGCGCCTGGGCGGCCTTCCCCTTCTGCGGGCCGGCGGCTCCTCCCCCGGAGTCGTCGGTGCCGGTCGCGCAACCGGCGAGCGAGGCGGCGCAGACCGCGGCGACCACGGCTCCCGCGGCAATCCTCTGGGTGGCGGCCATGTTCCGCCCACCTTCTTCCTTCTCTCGGGGCCAACGACAGCGCCGCCAAGCTCGCATGGGACCGAGAAGGAATTAGTACGACAAGCCGATGAAATTGCTACTTCACCCATGAGGGTGAGGCTTTAACCCATTTGCCCGGAAAGTCTATGCCTGGCCTTTACTCTGCATTACGATCCATTTACCGAGCGTTGATTCATCCCGCCGCTGCACGCCGTGACCCACGGCCGCGACCCGCCCCCCGCCATCGACGGGGGACCACCTGTTCCGCGACCGCGCTGCCCCGGAGGAGACGGGAAAAATGTCAGCCTGCGTACCCACCCGAGCAACCGACCCGAGCGACTCGCACCGCGCGAGTCACGTCCATCCACCCCACAGCCCGCCACCGACCCCGCCCCGCCGCTTCCGCATCGCGAGCGCCGACGTGTCGGCCTCGATCGCGGTCTTCCTGATCGCCCTGCCCCTGTCCCTCGGCATCGCCCTCGCCACCGGCGCGCCCCTCCAGGCCGGCCTCGTGGCCGCCGCCGTCGGCGGGATCGTGGCCGGTCGGCTCGGCGGCTGCCCGCTCCAGGTCAGCGGCCCCGCCGCCGGACTCACCGTGGTCACCGCCGACCTGATCCACCGCTACGGCTGGCGGACCACCTGCGCCATCACCGTCCTGGCCGGAGTGGTCCAACTCGGCCTCGGCTGCCTGCGCGTGGCCCGCACCGCGCTCGCCGTCAGCCCCGCGATCGTGCACGGCATGCTCGCCGGCATCGGCGTCACCATCGCCGTCGCCCAGCTGCACATCGTCCTCGGCGGCACCCCGCAGAGCTCCGTCCTCGACAACCTCCGCGCGCTGCCCGCCCAGTTGGCGCGGGTCCAGCCCGCGGCCGTGTCGGTGAGCGCGCTGACCCTGGCCCTGCTCTTCCTGTGGCCGCGCATCCCCGGCCGGGCCGGCGACCTGCTGCGCCGGATCCCGGCCGCGCTGGTCGCGGTCGCCGGGGCCACCACCGCCGCCTCGCTCACCGGGCTGACCCTGCCCAAGGTCGATCTGCCGTCCTGGAGCAGTCACGCCCTGGCCGGACTGCCCGAGGGCCCCGCGCTCGGGCTCGTGGCGGCCGTGCTCACCACCACGCTCGTGTGCAGCGTGCAGTCGCTGCTAGGCGCGGTCGCCGTGGACAAGCTGGTGGCCGGACGCCCCGACCTGCTCGCCGCCCGCCCGGGATCCGGCCGAGGGGCCCGCGTCGGCCGCTCCGACCTGGATCGCGAACTGCTCGGACAGGGCGCCGCCAACATCGTCTCCGGCACCCTCGGCGGACTGCCCGTCGCCGGTGTGGCGGTGCGCAGTTCGGCGAACGTCCAGGCCGGAGCCGTCAGCCGGAACTCCACGATGCTGCACGGCGTTCTCGTAGTGATCGCCGCACTGCTGATGGTCCCCGTCCTGGAGTTCATCCCGCTCGCCTCGCTCGCCGCCCTGGTGATGGCCGTCGGCATCCAGATGGTGTCCCTGAACCACATTCGTACGGTGACCCGCCATCGCGAAGTGCTGGTCTACGCCGTCACCACCCTCGGCGTGGTCCTCTTCGGCGTCCTGGAGGGCGTCACCCTCGGGATCGCCGTGGCCGTCGGCGTCTCCCTGCACCGCCTCACCCGCACCCGCATCACGCACCACGAAAGGGAAGGAGTCCATCACGTCCACGTCCGAGGCCAGTTGACGTTCCTGGCGGTGCCCCGGCTCAGCAGGGCCCTGCACCTGGTCCCCCAGGGGTCCGCCGCCGTCGTGGAGTTGGACGGGTCGTTCATGGACCACGCGGCCTTCGAGTCGCTTCAGGACTGGCAGAGGACACACACCGCGCAGGGCGGTTCCGTCGAGCTGACCGGGCGCAGCCCGGGCACGCGGATCGCCGAGCCGTCAGGTGCGGTCGACTGCCGCTGCCGCCCCTGGACGGCCTGGCGCAACCACCAGTGCGAGCTCCCCAACCCTGCGCCGACGCCGAGGCCGACGCCGGCCCTGTCGGACGCCGGGGACTCCAGCGCACCCGGCGAGACGGGCGGAGCGGATGGAGCGGGGGGAACGGATGGAGCGGGTGGGCCGACCCGAGCCCGAGAAACGGCCGGACCAGCCGAGCCGGCCGAACCCACCCAGCCGCGCGAACCTGACGGACAAGGAGTACAAGGAGGACAAGGCGGACCTCCCGCATCGACCGGTCTCCTCGGCTCCCCAGGTCCGGGCGGCCATGAACTGGCCCGCGGCATCAGCGCGTTCCAGCGCAACACCGCCCCGATCGTGCGCGGCGAGCTGGCCCGGCTGGCTCGTGAGGGCCAGCAACCGACCCAGCTCTTCCTCACCTGCGCCGACTCACGACTGGTCACCTCGATGATCACCTCCAGTGGTCCCGGCGACCTCTTCGTGGTGCGCAATGTGGGCAACCTCGTACCGTTGCCCGGCGACGAGAGCGGGGACGACTCGGTGGCGGCCGCGATCGAGTACGCGGTGGACGTGCTGAAGGTGCGGTCCATCACGGTGTGCGGGCACTCCGGCTGCGGAGCCATGCAGGCCCTGCTCAACTCCGAGCCGGGCGGCGCCCGGACCCCGCTGAAGCGGTGGCTGCGGCACGGACTGCCGAGCCTGGAGCGGATGGCCGACGACAGCCGCTCCTGGGCGAAGCTGGCCGGGCGGGCACCCGCCGACGCGGTCGAGCAGCTCTGTCTGACCAACGTGGTGCAGCAGTTGGAGCACCTCAGCGCCCATGACTCCGTGGCCCGGGCCATGCGGGAGGGGGAGTTGGAGCTGCACGGGATGTACTTCCACGTCGGCGAGGCACAGGCGTACCTGCTCACCGAGACGGAGGGGGACGGGCTGTTCGACCATGTGGCCGCGGCGGCGGATCTGCCGGCGTGAGTCTCGTGGGTGTGGGGGCCCCGGAGGGGGGGGCGCACCCCCACCACCAACGGACAGAGCGGC
>NZ_JBHUXV010000227.1:0-8694 GCF_042669125.1 Streptomyces sp. NPDC057253
GTCGCGCACTCGCCCCCATCAGACGGTCACGTCAGCCGCCCCAGATCTGGGCGTTCTTCGACTCGGTCGCCTGGTAGTTCTGGGCGGCGCTGTCGAGGGCCTTGGCGATGGCCTCCAGCGTCTGCTGCATGGAGGCGGCGCGCTGGTCCCACTCGGCCTGCTTGGCGCGGTAGGACTCCTGCGCCGAGCCTTCCCAGCTGGCGGAGATGCGCTTGACGCCGCTCTCCAGCTCGTCAAGCTGCGTACGGATCTTGCCCGCGGTGCTGCGGACGTCCTGCGCGGCCTGGGAGATCGTGGCGAAATTTACAAGAATCTGCCCGGACATCTCTTCTGTGTCTCCTCAGATGTGTGGATGGTCGGTCACGGACGTGCGCCGCGGCGCACGGGTCCGATCATCCGAAGGGGGACGAGGCCGCGATGTTCTGGATGGACGCGCGCTGCTCCTCTTCCGAAGCCGCGTAGGCCTTGGTGCTCTGGTCGATCGCTTCCTTGATGTCGTTCAAGATCTGGTTGATCTTGTTGGCATCCTGGTTCACCTGCGACTGCAGGTTGTTGTACGCGGTGGCCGCCGAGCCCTTCCAGCCGCCCGTGATCGTGTCGATCACGGTCTGCAGGCGGGAGATTTCGCCCTGGATCGAGGAGTTGACCGAGGAGATCTTGCCGCTGAACGCGACCATCTCCTCCTCGGTCATGGTGAACTGCTGTCCAGCCATGTTGTGTCCCCCATGAGACGTAGGAGTTCTGAGTAGACCCGCTCGGAACGCCGTCACCGAATGGTGGCAGACGTAACCAGTCCGGTCTGGTTCCACTCTAGTCGCATCCGCTGACAGAGCGAACATCAGTTGGGGCTTGTGGCAAGATCGCGATGAAGTCAACTCACCTTTTTCACAAGTGCGTTCGTGAAGTGTGAGTGATCTGCGAACGCCAACCGGCCTACGACCCCTGCGCCTGCTCCGCGTTCCCACTGCTCAGCTCCGGCCCCGCCGCCAGCAGGTCCGCCCAGGTCGAAGGAACCACCGCCGGGCGGATCTTGCCGTAACCGAGGCGCACCTGGGAGGTGTTGGTCTGCTGGGTGTTGGCGTCGGCCTTCTCGCCGCCCGTGACCTCGCTGTCGTTGCGCGCGGGGACCGAGTAGCGCAGGCCGGTGTCGGTGACGAGGAAGGTGCTGCCGCCGCCGGCGTCGGTGCCCGTGACCCTCTTGAAGAGCAGGCCGCTGCCGGGCGAGACGTAGGTGCGCGAGCCGCTCTGGGAGAGGTCCTTGGGGTAGTCCCGGCCGCTCCAGACCGTCATCAGCTGCCGGTTGTTGTTCTGGTTGATCGCCCCGCCGTGCCAGACACTGCACGAGACCTTGTCGCCGCCCGGCTTCCAGTAGGTGTTGGCCTGCACCACCGGCTCCTCGGGCCAGGTCTTCTCCGCCATCCACTCACCGTTCTCCGGGTGGATGTCGTTGAACCCGACCTGGGCCGGCGCCGGGGTGGTGCCCGCGTACACGGCGTTGATGAACGGGCTGCTGAGCCACATCTCCGCCGTGAAGTCGGAGATGGGCCGCACCTCGTTCTTCAGCACGATGTACTTCTGCTGCCTGGCCCCGGTACCGGTCATGAGGACCATGCCCACCTTGGCCACGCGGGTGGGCAGCCCCTCCACGTTCGCCTGCGCCCCGGCGTCCCCGCCCAGCGAGGGGAACTGGAGGTCGCCCACGACGTTCAGCGTCTTGAGGAAGTCGGCGCTGACGCGCTGCGGCTGCACCCCTTCACCGAACACCGCGCGCTGGATGTCCTGAAGGGCGTTCTCGCTCGACAGCCGCCAGGTCTTGCCGCCGACCAGATAGGCGCTCCCGTCCGGGGTGACCATGTACCGCGGGCCGTTGCCGCTGACCGAGCCGGGATCCTTCGGGCCCTCGACGTAGAGGACCTTGTTCCGGTTCAGCTCCCCGTCCTTCTGCAGGAGCTTCTCGTAGTCGCTCTTGTCCAGCACGTAGGTCGCGCTGACCGGCTGCCCGTCCTGGCCCGGGGCCTGGCACAGCGCCCAGGTCTTCGCCGTCTTGGCGTCGTCCGGGGACGGCAGCCGGTCCGGGGCGAAGGGGATGCCGACCGTCGCGCCCATCGGGTACTTGCTGTTGTCGAGCACCGACTCCTTGATCTTCAGGACCTGCGGGTTCTCGCCGTTCAACAGCAGCTTGGCGGACGCCAGGTTGAGGACCGGGTGCAGGCTCAGCTTGTTCTCGCCCTTGGTCTTCACCAGCACATAGCGCGTCGTCGACTCGCTGCCGACGAGGATGTTCTTGCCCTGCGCGTCCCAGCCCTTCGGCGCGGTCGGGCTGAGCATGCCCCAGGCCCCGAATCCGATGAGCACCAGCACCGCCACACCGAGACTCGGCAGGACGGTCTTGAGGGGCCGCGGCGCCGCCTCCTCCGAACCGTGCGGCGACGGCTGAAGAAACGCCGCCACCGTGCGCCTGCGCGCGAAGGAGTAAGCGTTCAGCTCATCCCGACGTGTCGCCATCGATGGGTCAACTCCCCGTTGTTTCGCTTTGTTGCCGAATGCCGAACTCCCCAGGGCCGCCCGGTACTCCGTGGCGTTTGCTCCTGCAGGGGCCTCTACTATGCCGTGTGACGATCGCACCGTACGGTACGGGGTACGGTGATCCGCCGCCAGCTCGAGTCGCGGCCAGACAATGCAAAGGGGTTGTACCGGGGGATGAGCACTGCGACCAGGTCCCGGCGCCGTAACGGCAGCCGTCGTACCCAGGAGAACCAGGGGCCAGGGCAGGTGCCGGAACCGGCACGAGCGTCCGCGGTGCCCAGTCCGGCCTCGCCCTCGCTCGCCAGGCGCCCCGGCAGCATCGGCCCCCTCCGCATCCAGCAGCTGGTCGGCATCGAACTGGCCGCCGCGGTCCTGCTGATCGGCTGGCTGCTGCGCCCCATCGGTCTCACCGTCGGCATCGTGCTGGCCGTACCGCTGGTCCTGGCCGGACTGCTGCGCCGGCGCGGCCGCCCGCTGCCCGAGTGGTTCTCCACCGCCCGCGCGCTCCGCGACCGCCGCAGGCGCAACGCCGAACCCGTACCGCCCGGCACCGACCCCGGCTTCGCCCCGGCCGTCGAGTGCGACCCGGCGCTGCGCACCTACAGCTTCCAGGACCGCGAGCAGCGCGAGATCGGCATGCTCGGCGACGGCACCTTCCTCACCGCGCTGGTCCAGGTGCAGGCGGCCGACACCCCCCTGCGTCCGTCCTACGGCAGCGGGGACATCCCCCTCGATCTGCTCCAGGGCCTGCTGGAGGTGGACGACATCCGGCTCGCCTCCGTCCAGGTCGTCCAGCACACCCAGCCCGCGCCCGCCCCGCATCTGCCCCCGCAGGCCATGGCGGTCCGTTCCTACGGCCCGCTCCAGGCCCAGAGCATGACGCCCGGACTCCGTATCACCTGGGTCGCGCTCAAGCTGGACCCGGAGCTGTGCCCGGAGGCCGTGGAGGCGCGCGGCGGCGGTATGCAGGGTGCCCGGCGGGCGCTGCTGCGGGTCGCCGACCAGCTGGCCAGCCGTCTCATGGGCGCCGGTATGCAGGCCAAGGTGCTGAGCGAGGCGGACATCTGCGGCGCCGTCGCGACCTCCAGCTGCGTCAATCCGATGGCCACCACCGGCGGTGCCGCGATGGACGGCAGCCGCTCGGGCCGCCGTACGGCGGAGAGCACCCGCACCTGGCGCTGCGACGACCGGCTGCACACCACGTACTGGATCTCGAAGTGGCCGCAGTTCGGCGGCGGCGGTCCGGCCTTCCCCCGGCTGGTCGGCGCGCTGACCTCGGCGCCGACGCTCGCCAGCACCTTCTCGCTCACCATCAGCAGGCGGCGCGGCAAGCTCCTCGCCCTGTCGGGGCACGTACGGCTGACCGGCCGCGGGGAGAACGAACTGGGCGAGGCCGCACAGCACTTGGAGCGGGCCGCGTCCGCGTTCAAGGTCGGCCTGGTACGGCTCGACCGTGAGCAGCTGCCCGGAGTTCTGGCCACCCTGCCGCTGGGAGGTACCCGCTGATGTCCGCTCCCACCGTCCGTCCCGCCGGCCGCTCCGGCTTCGGCAACTCCGTGCCGGGCTTCCCCGGACAGCGTCCCGGGCATCTGCCCCGCTCCCCCGAGCCCGCCCGGCTCGGTCCCGAGCGGCGGCTGCGGGAGGCCTTCGGGCTGCTCGGCCCGCGCCGCGAGCGCCACCTCGTCGACGCCGACGTGCTCGCGCAGCTGACCCTTCCGGTCGGCGACGACGGTCTGATCCTCGGTATCGACCAGGACAACCAGCCCGCGGTGCTGGGGCTGTGCCGCCCCACCCGCCTCGACATGGTGCTGGTGGGCGGCACCTGGATGGCCCAGGTCATCGCCCTGCGCGCGGCGGCGATCGGCGCGCGCGTGGCCGTCGAGACGGCCCGTCCGCAGCTGTGGGCGCCGATGGCGCAGGCGGCCGGCGGCGGCCAGCAGTGCGTGACCGTGCACCAGGTCGGGCGGATCGCCCCGCAGGGACCGTCCCCGGCCAGCCCGGTGCTGATCATCCGCGACCTGGGCATCCGCCCGCCGCGCAGCCGTCTCACCACGGCGCCCTGGCAGTCGGTGCTGACCCTGCTCCCCTATCTCGGCCCCACCGCGCCCCGGCTCCTCGCCCACGCGGACGTCGTCGGGGTGCAGCGGATCTCCCCCCAGGAGTCCCAAGTGGTCGGCAAGTCCATGCGGTTGCCCCACGGCGACTCCGCGTCCCTGTCCTCGCTCGCCGACAACGTCGCCCTGTGGTGCACGCAGAAGTCCCGGCAGTACGTGATGACCCAGCCCACCGACGCGGAGACCGGTCTGCTCGGAGCGCCCCGCCGGATGGACTGACGCCCGCGCGGCAGGCCAAGGCGGCTCCCTCTCACGCGAGTTCGTGATCGCACCGTAGCGCTGTGTGAGGGGGGCCAGGCCAAGTAGGGTGCTGCTGCACGAGGTTCGCTCAGGAGAAAGGGCCGCCGACCATGGCTGACGCGGACGACATCGCCGCAAAGACACCGGACGAGGACGTCAGGGCGCGAAAGGCGAGGGAACGGGACGAGCTGTACGGCCTGGACATCTCCGGCGTCGAGTGGCACAGCGCGCCCGGCACCGAGGAGCACGAGGAGCGCGTCGAGATCGCCTACCTGCCCGAGGGCGCGGTGGCCATGCGGTCCTCCCTGGATCCGGACACCGTGCTGCGGTACACGGAGGCGGAGTGGCGGGCCTTCGTACTGGGCGCCCGCGACGGCGAGTTCGACCTGGAGCCCGCGGCTCAGGACGGCGGGCTCCCGGCGGAGTAGGGGCGGCGGCCGGACCGCAGGGCCGACCGTCCCGGGCTTCAGGCACCCGAAACAGACAGACAACCGTCACAAGGGCGACATCGGGGCAGGCGGCCGTCCGGTGCGTGCGAGCGCACAGCGGACGGGCCTGCCCCGCCGAGGCCTGTGGCGTTTACGCTTGATGCGGATGCGACGAAAGAACCCACGGGTGGGTAGTTCGCGTCCAGGGGACTTCAGTCGGATCGGACAACAGGAACGGTCGCCCCCAGCCCGGCACATGAGTGCCCACACGGCACGAGGGTGCTCGACCAACCAGGAGGAATTGTGCAGAGCGATCGGGACGGGCTGCGCGCGGGCTGGACCACGCCCAGCGACGACCAGTCCGACGCGGAGTCCGCCACCGAGATGACGGGCGAGTTCACCATCGACTACGCCGCCCCTGCCTGGTACACGCAGAGCGCGGCGCCCGAGGCCGAGGCAGCACCTCCCGCGCCGACCCCTGCCCCCGCCGCGCCTGCACCCCACCCCGGTCACCCCGATCCATCCGGTTCCGCACCGACGCCGTCCGCCGCGACGCCGCCGCCCCCGCCGTGGACGGGCACCCCCGCCACGACCCCCCAGCCGCCCGCGCCCCCGAACCCCCAGAGCGCGTACGGCTACCCGCAGCCACCGAACCCCCAGAGCGGCTACGGCCACCCCCAACCACCCACGCCGCCGAACCCACAGAGCGCCTACGGCTACCCGCCGCAACCGCCGAACCCACAGAGCGGCTACGGCTACCCCCAGCCACCCACGCCTCCTACGGCAACCCCGGCGGCCTCGGTGACTCCGGCACCCCCGGTCGCTCCGGCGGCTTCGGCGACCCCGGCACCCCCGGTCGCTCCAGCACCCCCCGCGCCTCCCGTGGCCCCCGCGCCTCCGACGGCACCCGTCGCTCCGGCGCCCCCCGTGGCCCCCGCCTCCTCGGGCGTGGACGGCACGGACAGTGCGGCCGTCTCCGGCGGTGACGCGGAAGGCCGTACCGACGCGCCCTCCGCCCCCGCCACGACGCCGAGCACCCCCGAGCCCCCCGCGGCCCCGTCGGCAACGGCTCCCACCGCCCCCGAGCCCGCGCCCCCCGCCGTGACCCCGCAGGTCTCCGCGACGGCGGAGGCCGAGGCACCGGCGGCCCCGACCGAGCCGGCCGAGGAGACCGCAGCCGGCGACGAGGGCACGGACGCCCCCCAGGCATCCGCCTCCGAAGCCACGGCACCGGAAGCCCCCGAAGCCCCAACTCCGGCCACGGCCGCGGCCGTTGACACCGACCCCGGCACCGAACCGCAGGCAGCCGCGCCGGACGCCCCCAGCACTCCCGCCACCTCCACCGGCACCGGCGCCCCGGAACAGCCCCCGGCCGCGCCCCCCGCACCCCCGGAGCAGCCGCAAGCCACCCAAAGCCCCGCCCCGGAGCAGCCGGAGACCGCCCAGGTCCCGGCACCCGAGCAGCCGCACGCCGCCCAAGCCCTCACCCCCGAGCAGCCCGAAGGCTGGCGTCCCCCGCCCGCGCCGCAGGGCGCGGTCCCGCCGCTGCCCCCGCAGTTCGCCCAGGCGGCCCCGGGTGCGGCCCCGTCCTCCGCCCCGGAGTGGACGACAGGCGGCCAGCCGCAGCCGCCGAGCACTCCGCAGCCGCCCGCCGGTCAGCCCGGCGCCCCGCTCCCGCCCGTCCAGCCGGCGGCCGCCGGACAGCCCCAGGCCCCGCAGCCCGCCCCGGCGGGCTGGCCGGCCACCCCGCCGCAGCCCGACGGCCAGCCCGCACAGGGCGGTTACGGCTACCCCCAGCCGCCCGCCCCGCAGCCCGGCCAGGGCGGCTACGGCTACCCGCAGCCGCCCGCGCCCCAGCCGAACCAGAGCGGTTACGGCTTCCCGCAGCCGCCGGCGCCCCAGCACCCCCAGGGCGGTTACGGCTTCCCGCAGTCGCCCGCCCCCCAGCCGAACCAGAGCGGCTACGGCTACCCCCAGCAGCAGCCCCCGGCGCAGCCCGGCGTGCCGGGGCAGCCCGTGCCGCCGCCCCCTGCCCAGCCGCAGCCCCAAGGGCAGCCGGAGCAGCCGCAGTTCCCGGGCCAGCAGCCGCCCCAGGCCCCGAACCCCAACCCCTACGCGGGCGCTCCGGGCCAGCCCGGCGTGGACCCCCGTACCGGTGCCGCGTGGCCCGCGGCCGTTCAGCACGACCAGCGGCAGCAGGTCGCCGGCGCGGGCGCGCCGCTCGGCTACAACGCCGCCGTCGAGCTGACCTCGGACCGGCTGGTCAACAGCAAGAAGCAGAAGGCCAAGAGCAGCCGGCCGGCCCCGGGCGGATCGAAGTTCAAGCTCGGCGGCAAGAAGGAGGAGGCGGAGCGGCAGCGCAAGCTGGACCTCATCCGCACCCCGGTGCTGTCCTGCTACCGGATCGCGGTGATCAGCCTCAAGGGCGGCGTGGGCAAGACGACCACGACCACCGCCCTCGGCTCGACCCTCGCCACCGAGCGCCAGGACAAGATCCTCGCGATCGACGCCAACCCGGACGCCGGCACCCTCGGCCGCCGGGTGCGGCGCGAGACCGGGGCCACCATCCGTGACCTGGTCCAGGCGATCCCGTACCTCAACTCCTACATGGACATCCGGCGGTTCACCTCGCAGGCGCCCTCCGGTCTGGAGATCATCGCCAACGACGTCGACCCGGCCGTGTCCACGACCTTCAACGACGAGGACTACCGGCGCGCGATCGACGTGCTGGGCCGCCAGTACCCGATCATCCTCACCGACTCGGGCACCGGTCTGCTCTACAGCGCGATGCGCGGGGTGCTGGACCTCGCCGACCAGCTGATCATCATCTCGACGCCGTCGGTGGACGGGGCGAGCAGCGCCAGTACGACCCTGGACTGGCTGTCGGCGCACGGGTACGCGTCCCTGGTGTCGCGGTCCATCACCGTGATCTCGGGGGTCCGCGAGACCGGCAAGATGATCAAGGTGGAGGACATCGTCACCCACTTCGAGCAGCGCTGCCGCGGCGTGATCGTCGTACCGTTCGACGAGCACCTGGCGGCCGGTGCCGAGGTCGACCTCGACATGATGCGGCCGAAGGTCCGGGAGGCTTACTTCGACCTCGCCACCATGGTGGCCGAGGACTTCGCGCGGGCCCAGCAGGAGCAGGGGCTGTGGACGGGCAACGGCAACAACCAGCCGCCGACCATGGCACCCCCGATGCCGGGCCAGCCGCAGCCACAGCCCCCGGGCGCGCCGCAGCCCCCGTTCCAGGGCTTCCCCGGTGCCCAGCCCGGCCAGCCGTGGCAGACCGGTCAGCCCCAGCCCGGGTACCCGCAGCCGCCGTACGACCCGAACGCGGGCCGGCCGCCGCAGCAGTGACCGGGAAACGGGAAGGGGGCCGGCAC
>NZ_JBHUXV010000228.1:0-8390 GCF_042669125.1 Streptomyces sp. NPDC057253
GCCGGTGACCCTGGAGACAGGGTCACCGGCTGAGGTCGTTTCAGAAGCCGGTCGCCTCAAGACGGCTCCGGGCCGCCCTGCGGAACGCCGTGAGCAGTCGGCCCCGGTCGCCGGCCCGGGTCGCCAGGACGACGTGGGCCGGGTCGACGCCCTCCAGCGGGACCACCGTGAGATCGGGGCGAAGGGCGCCCGGGCGAGGTGAGGCCATGATGGCCAGGGCCTGTCCGGAGGCCACGAGTTCGAACTTGTCCTCCAGCGCGGTGACCAGCGGGCCGTCGGGTGCCGGGCTGCCGTCCGGGCGGGGGTCGATGCGCCAGTACGCGTTCCAGTCCGGGTCGGCCACCCTGATCATCGGCTCGTCCGCGATGTCGTCGAGCGTGACGGACTCCTTGCCGGCCAGGCGGTGGCCGACCGGGAGCAGCAGCACCCTGGGCTCCTCGTAGAGGACCGTCACATGGGCCCCGTCCGTCGGGTAGGGCAGCCGGGTCACCATCGCGTCCACCTTGTGGTCGGTCAGGGCCGTCCGGCGGTCGCTCCAGTCGACGTGCACGCTGGAGACCTCGGCGTCCGGGAACCGTTCCCGCAGTTCGCGCACCGCCGGGGTGACGATGATCCCCGCCGTGTAGCCGACGGTGATCCGGCTCGGCTCGGCCGCCGCCCGGGTCAGCGCGGCCGCCTGCGCGGCCGACCGCAGCAGCGCCTTCGCCCGGGGCAGGAAGACCTCCCCCGCCTCGGTGAGCCGGCTGCCCTGCGGGGTCCGCTCCAGCAGCCGGGCGCCCAGCTGCTGCTCCAGGCGCCGGATCTGCCGGCTCAGCGACGGCTGGGTGATGTGCAGCGCTTCGGCGGCCCGGCCGAAGTGCCGGTGCTCGGCGACGGCGGTGAAGTACCGGACCAGTCGGAGGTCGAGGTCGTCCATGCCTGAAGCGTACGCCGACCCCGACCGCACCCGTCTCCGGATGAGGCCTCTCACCTGCGGCGATGCCTGATGTGTATTGCGCGATGCGAAACAGGCTTTGGACTGACCCGGTCTGCTCTTCGCACGCTGGGAGCGCTGGACACATCACTCGTCACCGTGAAGGACTCTCATGCGTGTATTCGTCACCGGCGCCTCCGGATTCATCGGTTCCGCCGTCACCCGCGAACTGCTCGACGCCGGGCACGAGGTCCTCGGCCTGGCCCGCTCGGACCGGTCCGCCGAGGCCGTGCAGGCCGCCGGAGCGGAGGTGCACCGCGGCGATCTGGACGACCTGGACAGTCTGCGCCGGGGCGCCGAGGCCGCCGACGGCGTCGCCCACCTGGCCTTCATCCACGACTTCACGAACCTCGCCGCCTCCGGTGAGGCCGATCTGCGGGCGATCGAGGCCATGGGCGAGGTGCTCGAAGGCAGCGGTAAGCCTCTCGTGGTCACCTCGGGGCTGCTGACCGCGCCGGGGCGCGTCGGCACCGAGGAGGACCCGGCCGACCCGGCCTCCCCCGCCAGGCACCGGCACGCCTCGGAGTCGGCGACGCTCGCGCTGGCCGAGCGCGGGGTGAGCTCCTCGGTGCTGCGGCTGCCGCCGAGCGTGCACGGCGAGGGCGACTACGGCTTCGTGCCCATGTTCATCGACGTCGCGCGGGAGAAGGGCGTCTCGGCCATGGTGGGCGACGGCACCAACCACTGGGCGGCCGTCCACCGCCTCGACGCGGCCCGGTTGTTCCGGCTCGCCCTGGAGCAGGCACCGACGGGCGTACGGCTGCACGCGATCGGCGACGAGGGGGTGCCGTTCCGGGAGATCGCCGAGACCATCGGGCGGGGGCTCGGCGTGCCGGTGGCGAAGGTGCCCGCCGAGAACGCGACGGACCACTTCGGCTGGCTCGGCGCCTTCGCCTCCATCGACATGCGCGCCTCGGCCACCCTCACCCAGAAGCTGCTGGGCTGGCACCCGGAACACCCCGCACTGATCCCGGACCTGGAGACGGGCCACTACTTCAAGAGCGCCTGAGCGCTACGACACCGCCCGCGCCGCGGTCACCAACTCCCTTACGCCGCGGTACCGTTCGCGGAAGGGACGGGACACCCCAGGTGATCGCTGATGTCGGTGATCCTTGCGTTCAACCTCTTTACATTGCCGAGGGTCTCAGGACGACGTCCGGTGGACCAGTTCCGTCGCCAGGACCACCTGTCTGCGTTCCAGGCCCCGGGACACCGCCGGGCGGCGGTCCGCGATCTCCGTCAGGAGCAGGTCGATCATGCGGCGGCCCATCTCCTCGATGGGCTGGCGGACGCTGGTGAGCGGCGGGTCCATGTGGCGGGCTATCGCGGAGTCGTCGTAGCCGATCAGCGCCACGTCCGAGGGGATGCTGCGGCCCTCCTCGCGCAGCACCTGGCGGGCGCCCGCCGCCATGACGTCCGAGCCGGCGAAGACCGCGTCCAGGTCGGGGCGGCGGGCCAGCAGCTTCGTCATCGCGCGGCGGCCGCCCTCCTCCGTGAAGTCACCGGGCTCGATCAGGCGCTCGTCCACCTCATGGCCCGCGTCGAGCAGCGCGTCCCGGTAGCCGTCGACGCGGCGCTGGGCGCCGTACACGTCGAGGCGGCCGGTGATGTGGGCGATCGCGCGCCGGCCCCTGGACAGCAGATGCTCCACCGCGGAGCGGCCGCCTCCGTAGTTGTCGGAGTCCACCGAGGGAAGCGTCTCCGTCGCCGAGCGCGGGCCGCTGATCACCGCCGGGATCTCCAGCTGGGACAGCAGGTCGGGGAGCGGGTCGTCGGCGTGGACCGAGACCAGCAGGACGCCGTCGACCCGGTGCGCGGCCAGGTACTGGGCGAGCCGGCGGCGTTCGCGGTCGCTACCCGCGAAGATCAGCAGCAGCTGCATCTCGGTCTCCGAGAGCTCCGCGCCGACCCCCTTGAGCATGTCCGAGAAGTACGGCTCGGCGAAGAAGCGGGTCTCCGGCTCCGGCACCACCAGCGCGATCGCGTCCGTGCGGTTGGCCGCCAGAGCGCGCGCGGCCGTGTTCGGGACGTACCCGAGCTCCGCCACCGCCGCCTCGACCGCGGCGCGGGTGGCGTCGCTGACCCGGGGCGAGCCGTTGATCACCCGGGAAACGGTGCCCCGGCCGACGCCGGCGCGCGCGGCGACCTCTTCGAGGGTGGGCCGGCCACCGCTCCGGCTCCGCGCTCCGTGGCTTGCCATGGGCTCCGCCTTCCCCGCCGTGTCTCTTAGCTGGCCTGGAATCTAACAGTCCTGCCTGATGAGGTGGGCGTCGCCGGGGACTGCCGCCCCCGGACCCCTGCTTCGGCCCCGAAAGGGCCTCGTCCTCGAACGCCGGACGGGCCGAGGTGGGTCCAGTTAACAGGCTGATAACTGAACGCATCTCCCCTCGTCGACTCCCTTGACACCCTCGCTCCGACCCGCGAACCTTCAACACATCACCGATGGGAGCGCTCCCACGGTACCTGACACATAAATATCCCGCACGTTCCCCGCCCGAGCCGCAGCTTGAACGAACGGGCCCAACAACGCAGTTGGCCGGGGGGTCGGCACGTCAGGCAACAGGAGGACGCAATGCGCACGACTACCCGCCGGTCCCACCGGCTGTTGGCCCTGGCGGCCGTCGCCGCACTGACCACGGGAGTGCTGGCCGGCTGTGCCGGCGACTCGGACGACGGTGGAGACTCGTCGGACTCCGGCAACGCCAAGGGCAAGACCACACTGACCATCGGCACCTTCGGTGTCTTCGGTTACAAGCAGGCCGGACTCTACGACGAGTACATGAAGTCGCACCCCGACATCAACATCAAGGAGAACGTCACCACCCGCACCGACGTCTACTGGCCGAAGGTCCTCACCCGGCTCCAGGCCGGCTCCGGCACCGACGACATCCAGGCCATCGAGGTCGGCAACATCACCGAGGCCGTGCAGACGCAGGGCTCCAAGTTCGTCGACCTGGGCAAGGACGTCGACAAGTCGCAGTGGCTGGACTGGAAGAACGCCCAGGCCACCACCGCCGACGGCAAGCTCATCGGGCTCGGCACCGACATCGGCCCGATGGCGATCTGCTACCGCAAGGACCTGTTCCAGAAGGCCGGTCTGGAGACCGACCGCACCAAGCTCGCCGCGCAGTGGAAGGGCGACTGGAACAAGTACGTCGACCTCGGCAAGCAGTACATGAAGAAGGCCCCGAGCGGCACCAAGTTCGTGGACTCGGCCTCCTCGGTCTACAACGCGGTCCTCAACGGCGAGAGCGAGCGCTACTACGACAAGAGCGGCGAGGTCGTCTGGGACAAGTCGACCGGCGTGAAGAACGCCTGGGACGTCGCGATGTCGGTGGCGACCAGCAACATGTCGGCGAAGCTCAAGCAGTTCGACAAGCCGTGGGACCAGGGCTACGCGAACGGCACCTTCGCCACCGTGGCCTGCCCCGCCTGGATGATCGGCTACATCCAGGAGAAGTCCGGTGACGCGGGCAAGGGCAAGTGGGACGTGGCGGCCGCGCCGACCGCGGGCAACTGGGGCGGCTCCTTCATCGGTGTGCCCACGGCGGGCAAGCACCAGAAGGAGGCCATCGAGCTCGCGAAGTGGCTGACCGCGCCCGAGCAGCAGGCGAAGGTCTTCGCCAAGCAGGCCAGCTTCCCGTCGACCCCGTCGGCGTACTCGACCCTGAAGCCGGCCGCAGCCACCACGGAGTTCTTCAGCGACGCGCCGATCACCCAGATCTTCTCCGACTCGGCGAAGACCATCCCGGCGCAGATCTTCGGCGTCAAGGACCAGCCGATCAACACCGCGCTGACCGACATCGGCATCCTCCAGGTCGAGCAGAAGGGCAAGTCCCCCGAGCAGGGCTGGGACGCTGCCTCGAACGAGATCAAGGACGTGCTCGGCCAGTGACAAGCCCCAAGCAGGCACTCGCGCATCCCGCGTCGAGCGTCGAGGCCGCGCCCGGCTCCCAGCCGGGCGCGGCCCGGGGCGCTCACGGTGGCGGTACGCCGCCCAAGGGCCCGAGCCCCTGGCGGAGCAAGCTGTACCGCTGGGACATGAAGGCGTCCCCGTACGTGTTCATCGCCCCCTTCTTCGTGATCTTCGGGGCGTTCTCGCTGGTCCCGCTGCTGTACACCGCCTGGTACTCGCTGCACGACGTGCAACTGTCCTCGCTGGACACCCAGACCTGGGCGGGCCTGGACAACTACAAGAACCTGCTGTCCTCGGATTTCTTCTGGAACGCCCTCAAGAACACCTTCACCATCGGTGTGATCTCGACCGTGCCGCAGCTGATGGCGGCGATCGGGCTCGCCCATCTGCTCAACTACAAGCTGCGCGGCTCGACCGTCTGGCGGGTCGTGATGCTGACCCCGTACGCCACCTCGGTGGCGGCGGCGACCCTCGTCTTCACGCTGCTGTACTCGTGGGACGGCGGCATGGTCAACTGGCTGCTCGACTTCGTCGGCATCGACCCGATCAACTGGCGTGAGTCCGACTGGGGTTCGCAGTTCGCGGTGTCCTCGATCGTGATCTGGCGGTGGACCGGGTACAACGCGCTGATCTACCTCGCGGCGATGCAGGCGATCCCGCACGACCTGTACGAGTCGGCGGCGATCGACGGGGCGAACCGCTGGCAGCAGTTCATCCATGTCACGGTCCCGCAGCTTCGGCCGACCATCCTGTTCACGGTGGTGGTCTCCACCATCGGCGCGACCCAGCTCTTCGGTGAGCCCCTGCTGTTCGGCGGGGTCAGCGGGTCCAAGGGCGGCTCCGAGCACCAGTACCAGACGCTCGGCCTGTACATGTACGACCAGGGCTGGATCATCGGCAACCTCGGCAAGGCGTCCGCGATCGCCTGGTCGATGTTCCTGATCCTGTTGATCATCGCCGCGATCAACCTGCTGGTCACTCGACGGCTGAGGAAGTCCCAATGACCACCAGTGAACTGACGCTCCCTCAGACCTCCCGACCCCCCAAGGGCTCCCGCCGGGTGATGGGCGCCGGCAAGCAGCTGCACGCCGGCCCGCTGACCTATGTCGTCCTCGCGGTGTTCGCGCTGGTCTCGCTCGCGCCCCTGGTGTGGACGGCGATCGCGGCCTCGCGCACCGACCGCAGGCTGGCCGAGACCCCGCCGCCGCTGTGGTTCGGCGGAAACCTGTTCAAGAACATGCAGACCGCGTGGGACGAGGCCGGTCTCGGCACCGCGATGCTCAACAGCGTGATCGTGGCGGGCGCCATCACCATCAGCACGGTGCTGTTCTCCACGCTCGCCGGTTTCGCCTTCGCCAAACTGCGGTTCAGGTTCTCCGGCTTCCTGCTGCTGCTGACGATCGGCACCATGATGATCCCGCCGCAGCTGGCGGTCGTACCGCTGTATCTGTGGATGGCGGACCTCGGCTGGTCCAACCAGCTCCAGACGGTCATCCTGCCCACCCTCGTGACGGCCTTCGGCACGTTCTTCATGCGGCAGTACCTGGGTCAGGCGCTGCCGACCGAGCTGATCGAGGCGGCGCGGGTGGACGGCGCGAGCAGCCTGCGGGTCGTGTGGCACGTGGTCTTCCCGGCCGCCCGGCCCGCGATGGCCGTCCTGGGCCTGCTGACCTTCGTGTTCGCCTGGAACGACTTCCTGTGGCCGATCATCGCCCTGAACCAGCAGAACCCGACCGTGCAGGTCGCCCTCAACTCGCTCGGCACGGGCTATGTCCCCGACCAGGCCGTGATCATGGCGGGCGCGCTCCTCGGCACGCTGCCGCTGCTGATCGCCTTCCTCCTGTTCGGCAAGCAGATCGTGGGCGGCATCATGCAGGGCGCGATCAAGGGCTGACGCCTGTCCTTTTCCTACGGCTCCTGGGGCCGGACCACCGCCGCTCCGGCCCCCTCCCCTCCACTCCCCCCTCCCCCTCTATCAGTCGGTCTTTCGACGACCTCCGTTGGGAGCGCTTCCATGCCTGATTCCGCAGCGCCGGAGACCCCGGTGACCTTTCCCCCGGCCTTCCTGTGGGGTGCCGCGACCTCCGCGTACCAGATCGAGGGGGCGGTGCGGGAGGACGGCCGTACGCCCTCCATCTGGGACACCTTCAGCCACACGCCCGGCAGGACCGCGGGCGGCGAGCACGGTGACATCGCTGTCGACCACTACCACCGCTACCGCGACGACGTGGCGCTCATGGCCGACCTGGGCCTGACGGCGTACCGCTTCTCGATCTCCTGGCCGCGGGTGCAGCCGACCGGCCGGGGCCCGGCGGTCCAGCGGGGGCTGGACTTCTACCGGCGGCTGGTGGACGAGCTGCTCGCGCACGGCATCAAGCCGGCCGTGACGCTCTACCACTGGGACCTGCCGCAGGAGTTGGAGGACGCGGGCGGCTGGCCGGAGCGCGACACCGCGTACCGCTTCGCGGAGTACGCGCAGATCGTCGGGGAGGCGCTCGGCGACCGGGTGGAGCAGTGGATCACCCTCAACGAGCCCTGGTGCGCCGCCTTCCTGGGCTATGCCTCCGGAGTGCACGCCCCCGGGCGTACCGACCCGGCGGCCTCGCTGCGGGCGGCGCACACCCTCAACCTGGCCCACGGGCTCGGCACTTCGGCCCTGCGCGCCTCGATGCCGGCCCGCAACTCGGTCGCGCTCAGCCTCAACTCCTCGGTGGTCCGGCCCTTTACGCACGACCCGGCGGACCTGGCGGCGGCGCAGAAGATCGACGACCTGGCCAACGGGATCTTCCACGGGCCGATCCTGCACGGAGCGTATCCGCAGACGCTGTTCACGGCGACGGAGCTGATCACGGACTGGTCGTTCGTCGAGGACGGCGATCTCGCCCTGATCAACCAGCCGCTGGACGCGCTGGGCCTCAACTACTACACGCCCACGCTGGTCTCGGCCGCCGACCCGGAGACCAACACCCCGCGCGCCGACGGCCACGGCAGCAGCGACCACTCGCCGTGGCCGGGCGCCGACGACGTCACCTTCCACCAGACGCCGGGTGAGCGTACGGAGATGGGCTGGACGATCGACCCGACGGGCCTGCACGACCTGATCATGCGCTACACCCGTGAGGCCCCGGGTCTGCCGCTGTACATCACGGAGAACGGCGCGGCCTACGACGACAAGCCCGACCCCGACGGCCGCGTCCACGACCCCGAGCGCATCTCCTACCTGCACGGCCACCTCGCCGCGGTCCGCCGCGCGATCGCCGACGGCGCGGACGTCAGGGGCTACTACCTGTGGTCCCTGCTGGACAACTTCGAGTGGGCGTACGGCTACGAGAAGCGCTTCGGCGCGGTCTACGTGGACTACACGACGCTGGAACGGACACCCAAGTCCAGTGCCCTCTGGTACGGCCAGGCAGCCCGCACAGGCACCCTCCCGGAGGCGGAGGGAACCCAGGGCGTCTAGCCACCACCGGGGCACGAGAACGGGGCGCGGCAGCCGAGGGG
>NZ_JBHUXV010000229.1:0-8208 GCF_042669125.1 Streptomyces sp. NPDC057253
GGGCATCCTCGACGAACTGCCCACCGTGTGCGGCCGGATCGCGGTGGCGTGGCTCGCGGTCGCGGCGCTCGTCGCGGCCTACGACCCGGCCCTCGCCCTCGGCGCCGGCACGCTCACCGCGGGCTTCCTGATCCAGTCGGCGGTCGCCTGCGCGGGCCGCGGCGCCGTGCACTGGCGGCGCCGCACCGCCCGCCTCGCCCGGCCGCGCGCCGCCCTCGTGGTCGGCCCGGCGGGCACCGCCCAGCGGGTGGCGGCCGCCGTGCAGCGCCATCCGCGGTGCGGGGTGCGGCCGGTGGGCATCGTGGCCGACCAGCCCGACAGCGGGGACGGCCTTCCGGTGCTGACGACCGGTGAGGAGGTCCAGCGCGCCCTCATCCAGAACGGCGTACGGGACGTCCTGACCGTCCATCCCTCCGTACGGTCCGAACAGGGGCCGCTGCTGCGGGCGCTCGCGGAGTCGGGCTGCTCGGTGTGGGAGGTGGACGCGGACTCGCCGTCGTACGAGACGCGCCACCAGCTCGCCGGATTCCCCTGCCGCCGCCTGGACATGGGCGGACGGCGGCGCGGCAGCGCCGGCAAGCGGCTGCTGGACGTGGCCGTGTCCGGGAGCCTGCTGCTGCTGGTCAGCCCGCTGCTGCTGGTGTGCGCGGTGGTGCTGAGGCTGACCGACGGGCCCGGGGTGGTGTTCCGGCAGGAGCGCATCGGCAAGGACGGCAAGCCGTTCACGCTACTGAAGTTCCGCACCCACCGCCCGGTCGACGAGCACGAGTCCGCGACCCGGTGGAGCGTGGCGAACGAGATCCGGATGTCGTGGTTCTGCCGCTTCCTGCGCCAGACCTCGCTGGACGAGCTGCTCCAGCTGTGGAACGTGCTGTGGGGCGACATGAGCCTGGTCGGACCGCGACCCGAACGCCCGTACTTCGTCGCGAAGTTCAGCCAGACCTACCCGGGTTACGCGGCCCGGCACCGGATGCGGACCGGTATCACCGGGCTCGCCCAGGTCAACGGGTTGCGCGGCGACACCTCCATCGAGGACCGGGCCCGCTTCGACAACGCCTACATCGACAACTGGTCGCTGTGGCAGGACATCTGCATCCTGCTGCGCACCGCGGCCTCCCTCGTGCGTCCCACGGGGAGCTGAGCGGCCATGACCCACGTGTCCCCGGCCGGGGCCGAGCCGCTCCTGACCCGCCCCCCGCTTCTCACCCGCCTCCGTGAACTGCCCCCGGTCCTACCGGTGTTGGCCGTCATCGTCCTCCTCGCGCTGCCCCTGGGCCCCGGCGGCGACGGCGGTGCGGGTCCCGCCGACGCGGTCTCCGCGCTGGTGGTGCTGTACTGCGCGCTGCGTCTCGTACGGGAGCGCCGGCGCCCCTTGTCGCGGACGGCCGTGGTGCTGCTGGGGCTGCCGGTGATCGGGCTCGCCGTGGCCGCGACCGGGGCCTCCTCCCCCGGCGCCGGGCTCGGCGGCCTCGGCCGTTACCTCCAGATCTTCGTGCTGGTCCCGGCGGCCGTGCTGCTGCTGATCCGCGGCCGGGCCGACTTCCGGCTGCTGGCCTGGGGGTTCGTGGGGCTCGCGGGGTGGCAGGGGGCGATCGGGGTGCACCAGTTCCTGACCGGGACCGGTGCCTCCTACCAGGGCGAGGAGATCCGGGCGGTCGGCACCTTCGGGGCGCAGGACGTGATGGGCATGGCGACCGTCGTGTCCTTCGGGCTGGTGTGCGCGGTGGGGCTGGCGCTGGGGCGGACTTCCGTACGGCAAGGGGCTGTTGCCGCGTGCTGTGCGCTCGCGCTGCTGGTGCCGCTGGCGTTGTCGTTCAGCCGGGGCGCGTGGATCGCCACGGTGGTCACGATCGTCGTGCAGCTGCTGCTGGCCGGTCTGCGGCGGGCGTTGAGGGTGGGGGCCGTGGTGGCCGCCCTCGGAGTGATCCTCGTCGGTGGCTTCGGGGTCGGCTCGGCGATGCTCCAGGAGCGCGTCGACAGCATCACGCAGGTCACCGACGCGCCGGACCAGTCCGTCACCGACCGGTACACCATGTGGGCGGCGGCGGTCGGGATGTGGCGCGAACACCCACTGGTCGGCGTGGGGTTGAAGGGCTTCCCGGAACACCGGGACGCGCACGCCTCGCTGGCGCTGTCCGCGGGCAGCGACACGGAGGGGGCGGGCACCGGGTTCGTGCGGCAGCCGCTGTTGTCCCCGCACAACATGTACCTGCTGATCCTGGCCGAGCAGGGCCTGATCGGGCTGCTGGCCCTCGCGGGCGGCTGGCTGGCGCTGCTGGTGTGCGGTCTGCGGCGGCTGCTGCGGGTCCGCCGGGCGGGCTCCGGCCTCGACTGCGCGCTGGTCGCCTGCGGGCTGCTGGTCTGGCAGTTGACCGACTTCGCGTACGCCGACATCGGCGGCCCCTCGACGGTGCTGACGGCGGTGTGCTTCGGCCTGGCGGCGTGGTGGGCACTGGCCTCGCACGGCACCGAGCCCCCGCCCGGGCGGACGGCCCCGGTACGCGAACCGGCCGGAAAGGCCGCGACACGATGAGGGTGACGGGCCCGCGGGCACCCCGGGAACCGCGGGCCGCGTCGGGGACGCCAGGGGCGCCAGGGGCGCCGAGGACGCCAGGGGGGCCGGGAACGCCGGGGACGCCAGGGACGCCGAGGACGCCGGGGACGCCGGCGAGCAGCCGTACGGCCACGGGTCCCGCCCCCGCGTCCACGGTCGCGTCCGCTCGGGAGAGCGCCCCGCCGAACGGCCCCGCGAACGGCTTCACCACCTCGGCCTACGGAACGGTCCACGGCCCGGCCGGCACCCGGCCACCCGCACAGACGACCCCCCACGGCTCGACCCACGCCACCGCTCGCGACACGTCCGCCACTTCTCGCACACCGGCCGACGCCACCACCCGAGGAGCCGGTACCGCCCAGCTGTCCACCCCGGCCACCACCGCTTCCCCAGCCGGCCCCCCGGCGCGTCCCCCAGCCCGCCCCGCCGAGCGCCCCACCGCCCGCCCCGCCGACACCGAACTCGCCCCCGTCTCCCGCCGCTTCCTCGCCAAAGCCACCCTCGTCACCGCCCTGCTCTCCATCGCCGGTGCCGTCCTCGGGCTGGTGCGGGATCAGGCGTTGGCGCGGTTGTTCGGGGCCGGGAGTGAGACCGACGCGTTCCTGGTCGCCTGGACCGTGCCGGAGTTCGCGTCGACGCTGCTGATCGAGGACGGGCTGGCGTTCGCGCTGATCCCGGCGTTCAGCCTGGCGCTGGCACGGCGGGCGCAGGGTGCCCCCGGCGATCCGGTCCGCGCCCTGGTCGCGTCGACCCTGCCCCGCCTCTGCCTCGCCTTCGTCGCCGTGTCCGCGCTGATCGCCGGCACCGCCCCCTACCTGGTCGAGGCCCTCGCCCCCGGCCTGCCCGACCCCGCCCTGGCCGTCGAGTGCACCCGGCTGACCGCGCTGTGCGTGCTGGGCTTCGGGCTCACCGGTTACTTCAGCGCGGCCCTGCGCGCCCACCGCCGTTTCGTGGCCGCCGCGGCGATCTACGTGGCGTACAACACCGGCATCATCACGGCGATGTTCGTCCTCGGCGGGGACTGGGGCGTGCGCTCGGCTGCGATCGGGGTCGCGGTCGGCAGCGGGTTGATGGCGCTGATCCAACTTCCCTCCTTCGTAAGGCAGTTGCGCCGCAGGAAGGTCGAACGCCAGGCGCCCGTCGAGCCCGACGAGCAGCGTGCCGTGACCGTCGCCCTCGTCGCGACCGTGCTGCTCTTCGCGCTGTGCCGGCAGTCCCAGATCCTCATCGAGCGGTTCCTCGCCTCCACGCTCCCGGCCGGCGCCATCTCGCACCTGAACTACGCGCAGAAGGTCGCCCAGATCCCCATGACCCTCTCGCTGATGCTGTGCACGGTGACCTTCCCGGTGGTCGCCCGCGCCCTCGCCGACGGAGACGTGGAGCGGGCCCGCGGCCGGGTGGAGCGGGACCTGGCGCTCGCGGCCTGCGTGGTGCTGCTGGGCGCCGCCACCGTGATCGCTTGCGCCCCGCAGATCATCGAACTCCTCTTCCAGCGGGGCGCGTTCACCGGCCGGGACACGGCGGCCACCGCGGACGTCATGCGGGTGTACGCGCTCGGGCTGCTCGGCCAGACCGTGACCGGCGCCCTGGTCCGCTCCTACTTCTCGGCGGGCCGCCCCACCTGGTACCCGGTCTCCGCGATGGTCGCCGGGGTCGTGGTGACCTCCTGGGTCGGCGCCCTGACGGTCGGCCCCTGGGGCGTCCTCGGCATCGCCGCCGCCAACGCCGCCGGCATCACCGTCACCGCCGCCCTGCTGCTCGCCGGGATGCGCCGCCGCAGCGTCCCCGTCCGCACCCGGCAGGTGCTCGCCGAGCTGAGCAGGCCGGTACGGGCGGCGGTGGTCGCGACCCTGGCCGGCGCCTTCGTGGCGAGCCGCCTCGACGACCCCCTGACCGGCCTGGCCGCCGGCGCCGCGACCGTGCTCACCGTGTTCTGCCTGCTCGCCCGGGCCCTGGGCTCCCAGGGTCTCGCACCGGTACTCCAGTCCGTCCGCTCCGTCACACGAAGGCTCACTCATGGCCGCAGCCACTGAATCCACTCCGTGGATCGCGATGTACCACTCGGTGGGCGACTGCTCCGAGGACCCCTACCGCGTCACCGTCACCCCCGACCGCCTCGACCGCCAGCTGTCCTGGCTGCGCCGCCGCGGTCTGCGGGGCGTCTCCGTGTCCGCGCTCCTGGCCGCGCCCACCCGCGCGGGCCTGGTCGGCCTCACCTTCGACGACGGCTACGCCGACTTCCTCGACCACGCCCTGCCGGTCCTCACGAGCCACGGCTTCGGCGCCACCCTCTTCGTGCTGCCCGGCAGACCCGGCGGCGACAACGCCTGGGACCCGCTCGGTCCGCGCAAGCCCCTGCTCACCGCCGACGGCATCCGCGAGGCCGCCGAAGCCGGCGTCGAGATCGGCTCGCACGGGCTGACCCACAGGGACCTGACCCGGGCGGACGACGTCACGCTCAAGTCGGAGGTCGTCGAGAGCCGGGCCGTGCTGGAGGACCTGACCGGCACCCCCGTCGCCGGCTTCTGCTACCCGTACGGCACGCTCGACCGGCGCACGGTGGACGCCGTCCGGGACGCCGGGTACTCCTACGCCTGCGCCATCGACCCCGGCGGTTTCAACGGCCCCCTCGCGCTGCCCCGCGTCCACATCGGACAGCACGACACCGCCGTACGCCTGTTCCTCAAGTACCGGCTGCACCGGCTGCGCCGCCGTCCCGTCGAGGGGATCTGAGGTGCGGGCCCTCCATGTCATCACCGGTCTCGGGGTGGGCGGTGCCGAGCAGCAACTGCGGCTGCTGCTCAGGCATCTGCCGGTCGACTGCGAGGTCGTCACGCTGACCAACCCGGGCGCGGTCGCGGACGGGCTGGTCGCCGACGGCGTGCGGGTGACCCACCTCGGCATGGCCGGGAACCGGGACCTCGGGGCGCTGCCCCGGCTGGTGCGGCACATCCGGTCCGGCGGCTACGACCTCGTGCACACCCACCTCTACCGGGCCTGCGTCTACGGGCGGCTCGCGGCGCGGCTCGCCGGGGTGCGGGCGATCGTGGCCACCGAACACTCCCTCGGCGACTCGCAGATGGAGGGCCGCAGGCTCACCAGGGGGGTGCGCGGTCTCTACCTGGCCAGCGAGCGCCTGGGCCGGGCCACGGTCGCCGTCTCCCCCACGGTCGCCGCCCGGCTCCGGCGCTGGGGCGTGCCCGCGCCGCGCATCGCGGTCGTGCCGAACGGCATCGACCTGGACCGCTTCCGCTTCGACCCGGCACGCCGGCTGCGCACCCGGCGGCGGCTGGGGCTGCCCGAGACGGCGTACGTCATCGGGGGCATCGGGCGCCTGCACCCGGGCAAGCGCTTCGACGTCGTGATCCGCGCCCTCGCCCAGCTCCCCGAGATCTGCCGGCTGGTGCTGGTCGGCGGCGGCCCCGAGGAGCACCACCTCAGGCGCACCGCGCACCAGGCGGGCGTCGCCGACCGGGTCCTGTTCACCGGCGAACGGCCCTACGTCCCGGACGGCTCCCCGGGCCCCGACCTGCCCTCCCTCACCTCGGCGATGGACCTGCTGGTCTCCCCCTGCCCCGAGGAGGCCTTCGGGCTCGCAGCCATCGAGGCGCTGGCGGCCGGGCTGCCCGTGCTCTATGCCTCCTGCCCGGCGATCGAGGACCTGCCGCCCGAGATCACCGGCGCGGCCCGCCAGGTCGCCTGCGACACCACCGCGTTCGCCCGTGCGATGGCCTCCACCCGCGCGCACGACACCGGCCCGCGCACCGCGCCCGGAGCCGCCCACCACTACAGCATCACCCGCAGTGCCGCCCAGCTGATGGACGTCTACGCGGCCGCCGTGGCCGCTCGTTCCGTGTCCCCGTCATCCCAGGGAGCAAGTTCCTCATGACCGCCACCGACCTTCCCACCGGCGCACGCCGTCCCTCCCCGCTCGCCCGCGCCAAGGCCCTCCCGGCGTGGTCCCTGATCGCGGCCGGCGCCCTCGCGGGCGGACTGCTCGGCGGGGTCTACGGCCTCGCGAAGCCGCCCGCGTACACGGCCACGGCGTATGTCGTCGCCGTACCGACCGAGAAGTCCGACTCGGCGTCCGCGCTCGGCTTCGCGCAGGCCTACGGCCGGGTCGCCACGCAGGTCGCGGTGCTCGGGGACGCCCAGGTGTGGGCCGGAGTGCCGGTGCGGACGCTCAAGTCCAGTGTCCAGACGGCGACTTCGCCCGACGCCCCGATGGTCTCCATCACGGCCACCTCCGCCCGCCCGGACCTGGCCGCCGACATGGCCAACGCGGTCTCCCGCGCCCTGACGCGGCACGCCAACGACACCAAGGGCGCCACCAACGTCCAGCTCCAGCAGTTCGCCCGCGCCACCGAGCCCACCGAGCCGTCCTCCGCCTCCCCCGCGGTGACCGGTCTGGTCGGCGCGAGCGCGGGCGGGCTGCTCGGCGGCCTGGTGCTGCTGGCCCGGCCCCGGCGCTCCGGGTCCGGCCGGGACCAGGGGCACCCGGCGTCGGTGCCGGCCCCCGCCGTGGCCGCCGAAGCCCACGGACAGCTGTGACGTACACGACCCACCTCGTCACCGACGAGCGGGCCTTCGCCGAACTCGGCCCCGAGTGGGACGGGTTGTACCGCCGCTGCGAGTCCGCGACCCCGTTCCAGAGCCACGCCTGGCTGCACTCCTGGTGGCTGTCGTACGGCAGACCCGGGCGCCTCAGGCTGGTCCTGGTCCGGCACGAGGGCGAACTGGTCGCCGTCGCCCCGCTGATGCGGGTGGGCCGGCCGGTGCCGTCCCTGGTACCGCTGGGCGGGGCGATCTCCGACTACGGGGACGTCCTGCTGGACGACGGGCGGGGCGAGGAGGTGGTGGCCGCGCTCACCGAGGGCCTGGCCCGGGCGGCCCGCACCGCGCTGGTCGACTTCCGCGAGGTGCGCCCGGGCGGCGCGGCCGAGCGGATCTACGACCACTGGAGCGGGCCCCGGCGGCGGGTCGGTGACTCGGTGTGCCTGGAGCTGCCCGCCGTGCCGATGGACGAGCTGGTGGCCCGGCTGCCGTCCACGAAGGCCCAGCAGCGGGTGCGCGCCAAGCTGCGCAAGCTGACCTCGCTCGGGGTCCAGCGGCAGGTCGTACGCCCGGACGAGGTGGACTCGGCGCTGCGGCGGCTCATCGAGCTGCACCAGCTCCAGTGGCAGGGACGGAAGGTGACGTCGGAGCATCTGCGGCCGCGGTTCTGCGACCACCTGGTGCGCTCGGTCGGGCCGATGGTGCGCTCCGGGGACGCGGTGGTCACCGAGTTCCGGCTGGACGACGACGTGGTGGCCGTGGACCTGACGCTGCTGTCGCGGCGGCTGGCCGGCGGCTATCTGTACGGGGCGCATCCGCGGCTGCGGGAGCGCAAGGCGGACGTGGCAGTGATGCTGCTCGACGCCTGCAGTGAACACGCGCGCGGCACGCTGAGCCTGCTGCGCGGCAACGAGCCGTACAAGCAGCACTGGCGGCCGGAACCGGTCGTCAACCAGCGGCTGTTGCTGGCGCGGACGCACACGGCCCCGCTGCTGGCCGCGGCCCTGTGCGACGTGGCCGCGCGGCGGCGGGGCAAGGAACTGCTGCTGCGCTGGAAGGGGTGGAGGGAGCGTGCCGGTGGCGGCAGGTCCTGAGGGGGC
>NZ_JBHUXV010000230.1:0-8083 GCF_042669125.1 Streptomyces sp. NPDC057253
GGCCGGTATGCGGTGTTGCAGGGTCCGGCCACCGACCTGGGCAACACGGCGCTGTTCGCGAGCCTGACCACGGGTGGTGTGTTGCATCTGCTGGATGAGGAGGTGGTGACGGATCCGGTGGCGGTGTCCGGCTACCTGGCCGAGCAGCGGATCGACTATCTCAAGGCGGTGCCCTCGCATCTGGCCGCGCTTGCGGCGGCGGGCGGTGCGGCGGGCGTGGTGCCGGCGGGTGCGCTGGTGCTGGGCGGTGAAGCAGCCCCGCCCGCCCTGGTCGGTGAGCTGCTCGCCGCGGCCGGTGGGTGTGGGGTGTTCAACCACTACGGGCCGACCGAGACCACGATCGGCGTGGCGACCACCCGTCTCACGGCGGAGGCCGTCGCCTCCGGGGTGGTGCCGGTGGGTGCTCCGGTGGCGAACACCCGCTTCTACGTGCTGGACGATCGTCTGCAGCCCGTCGCTCCCGGTGTGGTCGGCGAACTCTACGTCGCGGGCGCGCAGGTGGCGCGGGGTTATGTGGGCCGGGCGGGGTTGACCGGGGAGCGGTTCGTGGCCTGCCCGTTCGGTGGTCCGGGTGGGCGGATGTATCGGACCGGGGACCGGGTGCGGTGGACCGCCAATGGTGAGCTGGTCTTCGCGGGCCGGGCGGATGAGCAGGTCAAGATCCGTGGGTTCCGGGTGGAGCCGGGTGAGGTACAGGCGGTGCTCACCGCGCACCCGCAGCTCACCCAGGCCGCCGTGGTCGCCCGCGAGGACATGCCGGGGGATGTGCGCCTGGTCGCCTACGTGGTCCCGGCGGATGAGGACGCCGACCCGGGCGAGCTGGCCGCCTCGGTGCGTACGTTCGCTACCGGTCGGCTGCCGGAGCACATGGTTCCGTCCGCGGTGGTGGTGCTGGAGGGGCTGCCGCTGACCGGGAACGGCAAGCTGGACCGCAAGGCGCTGCCCGCACCGGACTACACGGCAGCCACCGCGGCCGCGCGACGCGGCCCGGCGACTGTGCAGGAAGAGATCCTGTGCCAGGCGTTCGCCGAGGTCCTCGGCCTGGACAGCGTCGGCGTCGACGACGACTTCTTCATGCTGGGCGGACACTCACTCCTCGCAGTCACGCTGGTGGAGAACCTGCGAGCCCGAGGCGTCTCGATCTCGGTGCGCGTGCTGTTCCAGGAGCCGACGCCGGCCGGGCTGGCCGTGGTGGCGGCTCCGGCAGAGGCGGATGTTCCGCCGAATCTGATACCCGACGGCGCTACGGAGATCACCCCGGCGATGCTGCCGCTGGTCGACCTGTCCACCGAGGAGATCGAGCGAGTGGTCGCGCAGGTGCCGGGTGGCGCGGCCAATGTCGCGGACGTCTACCCGCTGGCACCGCTGCAGGAAGGCATCTTCTTCCACCACCTGATGGCCGATCAGGGAAACCATGACGTCTATGTGCTGCCGATCGTGCTGGGGTTCGACTCCCGGGATCGGCTGGACGCGTTCCTCGGCGCCCTCCAACAGGTGATCGACCGGCATGACATCTACCGTACGGCGATCGTGTGGGAGGGCCTGCCGGAACCGGTCCAGGTGGTGCTGCGGCAAGCGGCTCTCCCCGTCAACGAGGTC
This sequence comes from Streptomyces sp. NPDC057253, assembly GCF_042669125.1. Taxonomy (NCBI): domain Bacteria; kingdom Bacillati; phylum Actinomycetota; class Actinomycetes; order Kitasatosporales; family Streptomycetaceae; genus Streptomyces; species Streptomyces sp. NPDC057253. The sequence continues at coordinate 1,600 of NZ_JBHUXV010000230.1, forward strand.
GTGCTCGACCCCGAGGCCCCAGATGCCGTGGGGCAGCTGGTGGAGCTCGGCGGCGGCTGGATGGATCTGCGCAGCGCGCCGCTGATACGGGTGCACATCGCGCCCGAGCCGGGCAGCGGGCGGTGGCTGAGCCTGCTCCATATCCATCAGATGGTCCGGGATCACACCACACAGGAAGCGCTGCTGAAGGAACTGGGTGCGTTCCTGGCTGGGCAGGGCGAGTCGTTGCCTGACCCGCTGCCGTTCCGGGAGTTCGTGGCGCAGGCGCGGCTGGGTGTGCCGCGTGAGGAGCATGAGCGGTACTTCGCCGAGCTGCTGGGTGATGTGGAGGAGACCACGGCGCCGTACGGACTCCTGGATGTCCACGGGGACGGCGTGGCTTCGCAGCGCGCCCAGCTTGCGATTGACAAGGAACTGGCATCCGGGATAAGGGAGTTGGCCCGCTCACTCGGAGTGAGCGCGGCCACAGTGTTCCACTTGGTGTGGGCGCGCGTCCTGTCGGCGGTCAGCGGCCGGGACGACGTGGTCTTCGGGACCGTCCTGTTCGGGCGGATGAACGCGGGCGCGGGCGCGGACCGGGTACAAGGGCCCTTCATCAATACTCTGCCAATACGTGTACGCGTCGATTCGTCCGGGGTAGGACAGGCGCTGTCGGACCTGCGCCAGCAGCTGGCGGAGCTCTTGTTGCACGAGCACGCCCCCTTGGCACTGGCCCAGCGGGCAAGCGGGTTGCCGGGCACCAGCCCACTGTTCACGTCGCTGTTCAACTACCGGCACAACCAGACCGCTGCCCGAGCCGCCACCGCCCCTCACGACGGCCGGGGCGCGGACACCGTGCTCGACGGAGTGAGCGCGCTGCTCACCAGGGAGCGGACCAACTACCCGCTCGTCGTGGCCGTGGACGATCTAGGCACCGGTTTCAGGGTGACCGTCGACGCTGTCACTCCGGCCGACGCGAAGGCCGTGTGCGCGTTGCTGCGCACCACTGCGGAGAACCTGGTGGCAGCACTGGACGCCGGATCGGACCTGCCGCTGAACGGTGTGGAGGTGCTGGACGCGGGCGAGCGGGACCGGCTCCTGACTGAGTGGAACGACACCGAGGTCGAGCTGATGCCTTCGACGCTGCCCGAACTATTCGAGGCTCAGGTGGCACGTACGCCGGAGGCCGTTGCTCTGGTCTCTCAGGGGGCCGAGGTGTCGTATGCCGACCTCGACGCCCGTGCGAACAGCCTCGCCCGATTGCTGATCGGACGCGGCGTGGGCCCGGAGGCGGTCGTCGCGGTCTGCATGGAGCGCGGTGTCGATCTCGCGGTGGCCGTGCTCGGCGTGCTGAAGGCCGGCGGCGCATATCTGCCGATCGACCCGGCATATCCAGCAGAGTGGATGGCGTTCATGCTCGAGGACGCGGAGCCGGTGGTGGTCCTTACCACCGAGGCCTGTGGCCGATCGATGCCCGGTGATGTACCGCGGGTCACGCTGGACGAGTCGTCGGTGACAGTGGCTCTGGCGGAGCTTGGGGCGGGCGTCCTGAGCCAAGAGGAGCGGCTGGCTCCACTGACCTGGGGGCATCCGGCTTACGTGATCTACACCTCGGGTTCCACGGGGCGTCCCAAGGGGGTGCTGGTGGAGCACCGGTCGGTGGCCGGGCTGCTGTCGTGGGCCGCCACCACGTTCAGCGACGGCGAGTTGTCCCGGGTACTCGCGTCGACCTCGCTCAACTTCGACGTATCGGTGTTCGAGCTCTTCGGGCCGCTGGTGGCAGGCGGCAGCGTCGAAATCGTCCAGGACCTGCTCACCCTGATCGACCGGCCCGGAACGCCATGGGCGGTCAGTCTGATCAGCGCCGTGCCGTCGGCACTCTCCCGGGTCCTGAGCGACGGCGAACTGGAGGCGCGGCCCCGGACGGTGGTTCTGGCCGGCGAGGCGCTGACCGCCGACGTTGTGGACAGCGTCCACGACGCCTTCCCGGGTGCCAGGGTCGCGAACATTTACGGCCCGACCGAGGCGACGGTCTACTCGACCGGGTGGCACACGGTTGGCGAGGCCGTAGGCAGTCCGCCGATCGGCCGGCCGATCTCCAACGCCCGGGTGTATGTCCTCGACGGCCGGATGGCGCCGGTTCCCACCAACATCGTGGGCGAGCTCTACATCGGAGGAAGGGGCCTGGCCCGCGGCTACCTGCGGCGTCCGGCACTCACCGGGGAGCGGTTCGTGGCGGACCCGTTCGGACCGACCGGATCGCGGTTGTACCGGACCGGGGACCTGGTGCGCTGGCGTGCGGACGGGAACCTCGAGTACGCGGGGCGCGCAGATGACCAGGTGAAGATCCGGGGCTTCCGGATCGAGCTCGGCGAGATCCAGGCCACCGTCACGGCGCACCCGTTCGTGGCACAGGCCGTGGTGGTTGCCCGCACGGATGCCGCGGGTGACAAGCAACTGGTCGCGTATGTCGTCCCGGCCGATCCGACTGGGGACGCCCGGGCACTGCCCGATGAGATACGAGAGTTCGCGGCCGACCGTCTGCCGCCGTACATGGTTCCCGCCGCGGTCGTGGTGCTTGACGCGCTGCCGCTGACGACGAACGGAAAACTGGACCGGAAGGCGCTGCCGGCCCCGGATCATGCTGGTGCGGCGGGGGTGGGCCGTGAGCCTGCCACCCGGGAGGAAGAGGCCCTGTGCCAGGCATTCTCCCAGCTCCTCGGCATACCGACGGTAAAGGTCGATGACAACTTCTTCGCACTAGGCGGGCACTCACTGCTGGCCACTCGCCTGGTGAGCAGGGTGCGCACGGTGCTGGACGCCGAGCTGTCGATCAGGGCCGTCTTCGCGACCCCCACCCCGGCCGGGCTCGCAGCCTGGCTCGCAGAGCAAGGAAGTCAGCAAAAGAAGGCCAGGCCCGCGCTGCGGCCGATGCGCAAGCAGGAGGAGTCCCGGTGATCCCACTCTCATTCGCCCAGCGTCGGCTGTGGTTCCTGTCGAAGCTGGAGGGGTCGGGCTCGACTTACAACACCTCGATGGTGCTGCGGCTGACCGGTGACCTCGACCATGGGGCCCTGGAGGACGCGCTGCGGGACGTCATCGCGCGGCACGAGGTTCTGCGCACCCTGTTCCTGGTGAGAGACGGGGAGCCGTACCAGCAGATACTTCCCGTCGAGGAAACCGAATTCGAGCTGCCCGTGGCCGAGTCGGCGCCGCAGGAGCTGACCGGTGCAGTGGCGGAGGCGGTTGAGTACGACTTCGACTTGAGCACTGAAATCCCGTTGCGAGCCCAGCTGTTCGCGATGGGACCGGGTGAGCAAGTGCTGGTATTGGTGATGCATCACATCGCCGCCGACGGCTGGTCGACGGGACCGCTGGCGCGGGACCTGTCGGTCGCGTACGAAGCACGCTTGATGGGCAGGGCTCCTGGGTGGGATCCACTGCCGGTGCAGTACGCGGACTATGCGCTCTGGCAGCGGGAGATGTTGGGCGCCGATGACGAGGAAGACAGCGTCCTGCAGCAGCAAGTCGCTTACTGGCGCGCCGTGTTGGAGGATGCGCCGGAGGAGCTGCGGCTGCCCGTCGACCGGCCTCGCCCGGCAGTCTCCTCCCACCAGGGCCACCGGGTCCCGTTGGAGATTCCCGCGGAGGTGCACGAGCGGCTGGTCACGATGGCGCGGGAGCGCGAGGTGACCCTGTTCATGCTGTTGCAGGCCGCCATGGCGATGACGCTGAACCGGGCGGGCGCGGGCACCGACATCCCTATCGGTTCGGCTGTCGCGGGCCGTACCGACGAGGCCCTGGACGACCTGGTCGGCTTCTTCGTCAACAGCCTCGTGATTCGGACCGATCTCTCTGGCAACCCGACGTTCGACGACGTTCTCGATCGGGTTCGCGAGGCCGGGCTCGGTGCTTTCGAGCATCAGGATGTGCCGTTCGAGCGGCTGGTGGAGGAGCTTGCTCCCACGCGTTCGCTGTCTCGGCACCCGTTGTTCCAGGTCATGCTGACAGTTCAGAACACGGGCTCGGCCGCCTTGAGTCTGCCCGGCCTTGAGGCGGAGGCGCTCCCTGCCGGCGCGTCATCCGCGAAGTTCGACCTCGAAGTGTCCGTGGGAGAGGAGTTCGATGCCCACGGTGCTCCGGCCGGGATCCGCGGCAGGCTGGTCGCCGCGGCGGACCTCTTTGCCCCGGAGACGGCCGAACGGATCACGGCGTGGCTGCTGAAGGTCGTCGAGACGGTCGCCGCGGCGCCGGAAACTCGGCTCTGTGCTGTGGGTGTCCTGGATGAGGTCGAGCGGCGTCGGCTGATCGAGGCTGGGGACGGCACCGCCGTCGAGATGCCGGACGCCACGGTGCCAGGACTGTTCGCAGCACAGGTGGCCCGGAAACCGGATGCGGTGGCGTTGGTGGGGAACGGCGTGTCGCTTTCGTACGCCGAACTCGACGAACGGGCGAACCGCCTGGCGCGCGTTCTGGTGGGCCGGGGTGTCGGTCCGGAGTCGCTGGTCGCGGTGTGCATGGAACGCGGCATCGACCTGGTGGTGGCACTGCTGGGAGTGCTGAAGGCAGGAGCCGCGTACCTGCCTGTGGACGTGTCGTACCCCGCGGAGCGCATTGCGTTCATGCTCGCTGATGCGACGCCGGTGTGCGTGCTGACCTCTATGGAGTACGCGCCGGTGGTTCCGGAGCCGGCAGAGGTACCGGTGCTGGTGATGGACGGTGCCGAGATGGTGGCCGAACTGTCGCGGTCGGCCGGTTCGGCGCTTCGCGAGCACGAGCTGAACGGCGTACCGATGCCGGGGTGTTCGGCATATGTGATGTACACGTCGGGCTCGACGGGTGTGCCGAAGGGAGTGGTGGCGACGCACCGCGATGTCGTGGAACTTGCGTCGGCGTCGCATTGGGGGCTGTCGGACGGGACGCGGGTGCTCTTCCAGGCCCCGCATGTGTTTGACGCCTCCGCGTACGAGATCTGGGCCGGCCTCCTCGCGGGTGCCGGAGTGGTGGTCGCACCGGTGGGTGCGCTCGTCGACGGCGGCGTGCTGCGGTCGTGGGTTGCTGAGTTCGGGCTGACGCATGTGCATGTGACGGCAGGTCTGTTCCGGGTGCTCGCGGAGCGCGATCCGGGGTGCTTCAAGGGGCTTGAAGAGGTGCTGACCGGCGGTGACGTGGTGCCGGTGGCCGCCGTGGAGCGGGTGATCGAAGCGTGTGCCGGGGTCACCGTGCGACATTTGTACGGGCCGACCGAGGTCACTTTGTGCGCCACTCAGCGTGCGGTGAACGAGCCGGATGCGCTGGGCGGGACGCTGCCCATCGGTGCGCCGCTGGACAACACGCGTGTGTTCGTACTGGACGACTCGCTGACTGTGGTGCCGGTCGGAGTCGTCGGGGAGCTGTACGTCGCCGGCGCCGGTCTGGCGCGGGGGTACCTCGGTCGTGCGGGGTTGACGGCGGAGCGTTTTGTGGCCTGTCCGTTCTCGTCGGCCGGTGAGCGGATGTATCGCACGGGTGACCTGGCGCGGTGGACGGTGGATGGGCAGTTGGTGTTCGCGGGGCGTGCGGACGAGCAGGTGAAGATCCGCGGGTTCCGGGTGGAGCCCAATGAGGTGCAGTCGGTGTTGGCTGCGTATGCCGGGTTGGCGCAGGTTGCCGTCGTTGCCGGGGAGGATGCCGCGGGTGGTAGGCGTCTTGTCGCCTATGTGGTGCCCGCTGACGTGGAGGCGGAGCCGGGGCGTCTGGCGGACGGGGTTCGGGAGTTCGCGGCGGAGCGGTTGCCGGGGTACATGGTGCCGTCGGCGGTGGTGGTGCTGGAGGCGTTGCCGCTGACGGTGAACGGGAAGCTGGATCGCAGGGCGTTGCCGGTGCCGGATTATTCGGTTGCGGCGGGTGTGGGCCGGGGGCCGGTGACGGTGCAGGAGGAGATTCTGTGCCAGGCGTTTGCTGAGGTGCTTGGTGTGGAGAGGGTCGGTGTGGATGCCGACTTCTTCGCGTTGGGCGGGCACTCGCTGCTCGCGGTGTCGTTGGTGGAGCGGTTGCGGGCGCGTGGTGTTTCGGTGTCGGTGCGGGCACTGTTCCAGACACCGACACCGGCCGGGCTGGCAAGTGCGTCCGGCCCCGAGTTCGTTGCCGTACCGGAGAACTCGATACCTGCGGACGCAGAAACGATCACGGCAGAAATGCTGTCGCTGGTGGACCTGACGGCCGAGGAGGTCGGTCGGGTGGTTGCGCAGGTGCCGGGTGGCGCGGCGAATGTCGCGGATGTCTACCCGCTGGCGCCGCTGCAGGAGGGCCTGCTCTTCCACCACCTGATGGCAGACGGCGGCGATGACGCGTATGTCGTGCCGACGGTGCTGGCCTTCGAGTCGCGGGAGCGGCTGGAGGCGTTCCTGGAGGCCCTGCAGTGGGTGGTTGACCGGCATGACATCTACCGCACGGGGATTGTGTGGGAGGGGTTGCGGGAGCCGGTGCAGGTGGTGGTGCGGCATGCGGTGCTGCCGGTTCAGGA
>NZ_JBHUXV010000231.1:0-7993 GCF_042669125.1 Streptomyces sp. NPDC057253
CTCCAGCCCGTCCACGACCGTCTCGCGTGCGGTGATACGGCCCTCGGCGAGCCAGCCCGCGACCCGTCGCTCGAACTCGGGCCGCAGATCGTCGTGGTCGCGGACGATGAAGCCGCACAGGGTCAGGCGCTTGAGGACGGCCTGGATCAGATGGTTGATGTCCACGGTCCGCCGGTCGCCGCCGAACTGCGACATCATCCCGCACAGGGCGACCCGGCCACCGGTGCGCAGCGCGTGCAGGGCGGCGGCGAGCTGCTCGCCGCCGACGTTGTCGAAGTAGACGTCGATGCCGTCGGGCGCGATGCGGGCCAGCGCGTCACGGACCGGCTCGGCGCGGTAGTCCGCGGCGTCGTCGTAGCCGAACTCCTTGACCAGCAGGGCGCACTTGTCCGGGCCGCCGGCGGTCCCGACGACGCGCTCCGCGCCCAGCAGGCGCGCGAACTGTCCTGCGGCGGTGCCGACGGCCCCGGCCGCCGCGGACACGAAGACGGTGTCGCCGGGCCGTAGCGCCGCGATGCGGGTCAGGCCCACATAGGCGGTGAACCCGGTCTGGCCGAGCAGGCCCAGCCAGGTGGGCAGCGGGGCGAGCCGGGGGTCGATGCGCCCGGCGCCGTCGGTGTCCGCCGCGTCCAGCACGGCCCGTTCCCGCCACCCGAGTTGATGGCGTACGTACGTGCCCGGCGGGACCGAGGCGCAGCGGCTCTCCTCCACCACGCCGAGGGCGCGGCCGTCGAGCGGCGTGCCCGGGGTGAAGTTGTGGGTGTAGTGCTTCTCGGTGCTCTCCAGGCGCCCGCGCATCGACGGGTCGACACTCATGTAGAGGTTGCGGACCAGCAGTTGGCCCTCCCCCAGGGGCGGCAGCGGGCGGTCCTCGACGGCGAAGTCGGTGGGGAGCGGTTCTCCGTCGGGCCTGCGCACCAGGCAGACCGCCCGGGTGGTGCGGGGCGTCACGGTGTTCACCGCTCCGGCTGCGGGGGCGTACGGCGCTGGGCGAGGCGGCCGACCCAGCCGGCCATCTGGAGGTCGGCGTGGCGCAGTTCGCCCGACAGCCAGCGGGCCTGGAAGTCGAAGAGGCCCTGCGCGCCGGTCGCGGGGTCGGTCACCTCGACCAGGCCGTCCTCGGTGAGCCGGTACACCTGCCCGGTCAGGGGGTGGATCACTTGCTTGGACATGGGGGCCTCACTCCTGCACTCGGCGGCGCACGCCGCGCTTGGTCACGGTCACCGGGCCCTCGACCCGGAGCCGGCAGGCGAGCCGGGTCAGGCCGTCCACCGGCCTGCGCAGGGCCTCGATGCCCTCGCGTTCCAGCGGGCCCACGGGCGAACAGTTCTCGGCGCCCTCGTCGACCTGGACGAAGCAGGTACGGCAGGTGCCCTTGCCGCCGCAGACGGTGGGCCAGCGGTAGCCGAGGCGCTGGGCGGCGGTGAACAGGTCCTCGCCGTCCAGGACGTCGAGCTCGATGCCGGAGGGTCTGACCGCCACCCGGTGGCTCACGTGTCCATCCAGTGGTCGAGCGTCCGGTTGAAGTGGCGGATGCGGCTCTCCTGGTAGTTGGCCAGGGTGATGCCCGGCTTGCGCATCGCCTTCAGGCCCTGCTGGACGTAGGGAAGGTTCTCGCAGTCCTGGTCGAAGACCGGTCCGAGCACGCCCAGTTCGGGGATGTCCGCGAAGAGCATGTCCTCGGGCACCCAGCGGATCTTCGCCGGGGCGGGCATCTCGCCGGACTGCTTCGGGGACGACATGAAGATGATCTCGGCGGTGCAGGAGTCGGGGTCGAGGCCGTTGGGCCGGAACCGGTAGATGATGTTGGACTTGGCGCCGCCCCACGGGTTGAAGTTGGGGAACAGCAAGTAGTTGATGGCGTCCAGCAGTTCGGTGTCCGGGGTCTGTGAGAAGTCCTGCTGCGAGGTGGCCGCCAGCTGCGCGCGCATGCGCTCGGCGAGGACCTGGCGGGCGGTGCCGCCGGGCGGGATCGCGGGGAGTTCGTCGCCCTCCTGCATGACCAGGTCACGGCCCTGCGCGGCGGCGTAGAAGGCGCGCGAGTCGTAGAAGGTCTCCAGGACGTCCTCCTCCGTGACGGAGTCGGCCACATGCGGACTGGGAGCGCCCTGGATGTTGATCATCCGGTTCCAGTTCGGCTGGTCGGCCATGACGTCGTACTGCGAGTTGGCGTCGGCGAGCCACGGCAGCATCTGCGGGTGGGTGGCGATCACGTGGAAGGACTCGATGAACGCGTCCTGGGCGACCTTCCAGTTGCAGGGCAGCACCTTGGCGATGTGGAGGGACTTGTAGCGGTTCTCCAGCGGCCAGATGTAGTACTCGTCGAAGGTGCCGCGGTAGCTGTCGAAGGATTCGGCGTACGGGTCCATGTTGATGAAGACGAAGCCGCGCCAGGTAGCCACCTGCGCCTCGGGCAGGGCGAACTTCTCCGGGGTGACGTGCGGGAAGTCCCAGGCGCAGGGCGGGCTCTGCATGGTGCCGTCGAGGTTCCAGGCGAAGCCGTGGAAGGAGCAGCGGAACTCGCTGACGTTGCCGCCGCCGGTGCGCAGCTTGCGTCCGCGGTGCAGGCAGACGTTGACGAAGGCGCGGATCTCGTCGGGGGCGGTGCGCACCACGATGAGGGAGTCGTCGCCGATCTCGTAGATCTCGTGGTCGCCGACCTCGGGGATCTCGCTCTCCAGGCAGGCGAACTGCCACACGCGCCGCCAGACCTGCCGCATCTCGCGCTCGGCCCATGCGCGGGAGGTGAAGCGGGCGGTGTCGATGTCCTCGCTGCCGAGGTGGTCGTTGTGCTCGTACCTCAGGGCGGCGGGCACGGGGCGGCTGTCCTGGTCGAGGTAGTCCTGGACGCTGGGGCCCGGGCATCGGGCAGGAGCCGGCTCCGATGTTTCGTCCATCATCTCTCCTCCGGCAGAAACTTTAGAAGGAGTGTAGTTACCAGTCGCCGCCGGGAGCAACAGTCGAGCCGCACCGTCCCAGGTAGTGGCGCTAGCGAGCTGGGAAACCACAACTTTTTGCGGCGACCCTCTCCCCAAGGCCGTCGAGGCGTGTCACACTCCGACCCACTTGAGGCTGTAGTGCCTCAAAAGTTTCTAGATCCCGGGACGATCTCCGACCGGCCCCGGACCGGTGCCGCGGCGTTCGCCCGGCGCGACACGCAAATCCATTCGCCTGACCGGAACCGACCACCGCGACGCGGGGCGCTCCGGGCCGCGACAGCACAGGCGACACACCACGGGAGTGCTCAACGATGAGTTCCAGACCCCGTCGCGCGGCCCGCCGCGCCCTGACCGCGATCGTCCCCGTCACCGCCCTGCTCGCCCTGGCGGGATGCGGCGGCGGGACGACACCGGCCGCCGACTCCGCCAAGGCCGCCGCTCCGGACTCCCCCGGCCTGATAGCCGCCCGCAAGGCCGTGGCGAAGTACTCCCGGCACCCGGACCGGATCCCGGTCACCCAGCCGGTGGGCCGGAAGATCCCCGCGGGCAAGACCGTCGACTTCATCCTGTGCGGTGTGCAGTCCTGCCAGGACCTCGCCAACTTCTTCACCGCGGCCGCCAACCAACTCGGCTGGCACGTCCGCCAGATCGCCACCCAGGGCACCCCGGAGTCCGTCCAGAGCGCCTACGAACAGGCGCTGCGCGACAAGCCCGACGCCGTCGTCTCCTCCGGGTTCCCGCGCGCCGTGTACGCCAAGCAGCTCGCCCAGTTCAAGGCGGCGGGCATCCCCGTCCTCCAGTCGAACGCCGACGACGTCGCGGGCGACGGTGTCTCCCTGCTCAAGAACGGGCCCAAGGACGTCGCCGTCCAGGGCGAGATGCTGGCCTCCTGGGTGGTGTCCGACAGCAACGCCCAGGCCGACACCGTCTACTTCGACCTGCCCGTCTACACCATCCTCAAGCCGGTCAAGGACACCTTCGCCGCCAAGTACAAGCAGTGGTGCACGGGGTGCGGGCTGGACACCGTGGACGTGCCGATCACCGCGATCGGCAAGGACATGCCGGACCGCGTGGTGTCGTATCTGCGCTCGCACCCGAAGGTGACCCACGTCGTGTTCTCACTGGGTCTGCTCAACGTGGGCGTGCCCGCCGCGCTCAAGACCGCCGGCATCACCGGCAAGCATCTCGCCGTGAACGTCGGCGACGGACAGAACTACCAGTACATCCAGAGCGGGCTCAGCGACGCCGCGATGGCCCTGAACTCGCACGAGACCTCCTGGCTGCAAGTGGACGCGCTGGCCCGCCACTTCACCGGTCAGTCCATGGACGTGGACCAGCAGGCGGTGCTGCCCAACATGCTCATCACCAAGGACAACCTCCCCAAGACCATCGGGGACTTCCCGATCGTCGAGGACTACCAGGCCCAGTTCAAGGCGCTGTGGGGCGTGAGTTGAGCGGGCCGGCACTGCGGGTGGCCGCCCTGTCGAAGCGATTCGGCGGCACCCCGGCCCTGACGGACGTCGACCTGGAGGTGGCGCCCGGCGAGATCCACGCCCTGATCGGGCCCAACGGCTCCGGCAAGTCCACCCTGATCAAGATCCTCGCCGGGTACCACCACGCGGAGCCGGGGGCGGTGGCCGAACTCGACGGTGAGCCCTTCGACCTGAGCCAGGTGGCGGCCTCCCGCCACGACCGCCTGCGCTTCGTCCACCAGGAGCTGGGCCTGGTGGGCGAGTTGAGCGCCGTCGACAACCTCGCCCTCAGTCACGGCTTCGCCCGCACCGCCTTCGGCAACATCCGCTGGCCGGAGATGGAACGGCGCACCCACGCCCTGGTCGAACGCTTCGGCCTCGGCATCGACGTACGCCGTCCCCTCGCGACGGCGACCCCCGTCCAGCGCACGGTGGTGGCCATCGCCGCCGCGCTCCAGGGCTGGGAGGGCAGGCACGGCGTCCTGGTGCTCGACGAGCCCACCGCCGTGCTGCCGCCCGGCGAGGTGGCCCGTCTGTTCGACATCGTGCGCGAGGTCCGCGACGCGGGAGCCGGCGTGCTGTACGTCTCGCACCGCATGGACGAGATCTTCGCGCTCGCCGACCGGGTCACCGTCCTGCGCGGCGGCCGCCGGATCGCCACCCGCCCGGTCGCCGACCTCACCCCTCGCTCGCTGGCCGCACTGATGGCGGGCGAGGAGATGGACACCGACCACCGTCCGCCACCCCCTGCCGCGGCCGGCGACCCCGTCCTGGAGGTACGCGACCTGTGGGCGGGGCCGCTGCGCGGAGTCGGCTTCGACCTGGCCCGGGGCGAGCGCCTGGGCGTCACGGGACTGGTCGGCTCCGGCCACGAGATCGTGCCGTACGCGGTCTGCGGAGCCCACACCGGACGGGTGGACGGCAGACTGCGCCTGGCGGACCGCTCCCCGCGGTGGACCGAGGCGCGTGACGCCCGCGCCCTGGGCCTGCCCCTGGTCCCCGCGGACCGGGCGGCCGAAGGCGTGATCGGTGACTTCTCGGTCGGCGAGAACCTCACCCTGCCGCTCCTGGACCGGCTGCGCACCCGCTCAGGACGGCTGCGCCGACGCCGTGAGGCCGCCCTCACAGAGGACTGGATCAGCAGGGTCGACGTCCGCACGGCCGGCCGCACCGCCAGGATCACCACGCTCAGCGGCGGCAACCAGCAGAAGGTCGTCATGGCCCGCTGCCTCGCCCAGCGCCCGCCGGTGCTGACCCTGTGCGAGCCCACGGCGGGCGTGGACATCGCCACCCGCCTCCAGCTCTACGACCTGATCGAGCGGCAGGCCGACGAGGGCATGGGCGTCATCGTGTCCTCCTCCGACACCCAGGACCTCCTCGCGCTGTGCACCCGCGTCCTGGTGGTGCGGGACGGCCGGATCGCACGGGAGCTCAGCGGGCCGGACATCACCGAGTCCGCGCTCGTGCACGCCATGGAAGGAACCGAGTGAAATGACGTCCGTCCCGACCCGGCTGGCAGCCACCCTGTCGTTCCGCACCATCGGCGCGGTGTACGTGTGGCTCGCCATCGTCGTGCTCTTCTCCATATGGGCGCCGGACACCTTCCCGACGGCCATCACGGTCAAGCAGGTCCTCAACGGCAACGCGGTGGCCGGACTGGTGGCGCTCAGCGTCGTACCACCGCTGGCCGCCCGCGTCTTCGACCTGTCCGTCGCCTACACCATGTCCCTGACCAGCGTGCTGACCGCCCACTTCCTGGTCTCCACCGGCCTCGGTCCCTTCACCGCGACCGCCCTGGCGATGGCCGCGGCCCTGCTGGTCGGCGTGGTCAACGCCCTCGTGGTGGTCGTCCTGCGCGTCGACTCGTTCATCGCCACGCTCGCCACCGGCGCGCTCATCCAGTCCCTGATCACCATGGTCACCAACGACAGCTCCATCACCGGGGTGCAGCTGCTCGCCAAGCCCTTCGCGAACATCGCCCAACTGGACGCGGGCGGCATCACCCTGCCGGTGCTGTACCTGCTGCTCGCCGCCCTCGCCATCTGGTTCGTGCTGGAGCACACCGCGACCGGACGCCGCCTGTACGCGACCGGGTTCAACGCCGACGCGGCCCGGCTCCAAGGCGTGCGCACCGACCGGCTGCGCTTCGGGACCCTGGTGACGTCCGCGCTGCTCTCCGGTTTCGCCGGAGTGGTCTTCGCCTCCTCGGTGGGCTCCGGATCGCCCACCGCGGGCAGCCCGTACCTGCTGTCGGCCTACGCGGCGGCCTTCGTCGGGGCGACCCAACTGCGCGCGGGCCGCTTCAACGCCTGGGGGACGGTGATCGCGGTGCTGCTGCTCGGCACGGGCATCACCGGGCTCGGGCTCGCCACCAGCGCGCAGTGGGCCGCGAGCCTGTTCACCGGCTCCGTCCTGATCGTCGCGCTCGTCCTCACGGGCGGCCGGATCGCCCTGCCCACCGTGCTGCGCCGCCGGGCCGGGAAGCTGTCCGGCCCCGACGAACCGGAAGGGAGTACCGATGATGAAAGCCGTGCAGTACCTGCGGGTGGGTCACGCTCCTGAGCTCGTGGAGGTGCCGGTGCCCGAACCCGGCCCCGGCCAGGTGCTGTTGAAGGTGACGGCGGCGGGCCTGTGCCACTCTGACATCGCGGTGATGGGCTGGCCCGAGGAGGTGTTCCCCTACGCCCTGCCGATGACCCTCGGTCATGAGGGGGTGGGCACGGTGGCGGCGGTGGGCGCCGGTGTCACCGAGGTGGCGGAGGGCGAGGCGGTGGCGGTGTACGGCCCGTGGGGCTGCGGCCGCTGCCACTCGTGCGCCGAGGGCCGGGAGAACTGCTGCCCGCACGCGGCGGGACTCGGCATCGTGCCGCCCGGCCTCGGCCGGCCCGGCGCCCTTGCGGAGTACCTGCTGGTGGACTCGCCACGCCACCTGGTCCCGCTGAACGGCGTCGACCCCGTGCAGGCGGCGCCCCTCACCGACGCCGGACTGACCCCGTACCACGCGCTCCGCAGGTCACTGCCGAAGCTGCTGCCCGGGAGCACGGCGGTGGTGATCGGCGTCGGTGGCCTGGGCCATCTCGCCGTGCAGCTGCTGCGCGCCCTGACCCCCGCGCGGGTGGTCGCCCTCGACACGAACGAGGACAAGCTCCAGCTGGCGGGCAAGGTCGGCGCCCACGAGACACTGCCCTCCGACGACGGGGCGAGCGCGCGGATCCGCCAACTCACCGGCGGTATCGGGGCGGAGGTGGTCCTGGACTTCGTCGGCGCCGAGGCGACCCTGGCGATCGCGGCCGCCTCGGTGGCGGTGGCGGGCGATGTCACGGTCGTCGGCCTCGGCGGGGGCACCCTGCCCGTGGGCTTCGGCGGCGGGCTGCCCTTCGAGGTGTCGGCGGCCTTCCCGTACTGGGGCAGCCGCACCGAGCTGATGGAGGTCCTCGACCTCGCGCGCCAGGGGCTCGTCTCCTCGCATGTCGAGACGTTCACGCTGGAGCAGGCGCCCGAGGCGTACGCGCGTCTGCACGCCGGGGGCATCAACGGCCGCGCGGTGGTGCTGCCGCACGGCTGAGCCCGGTGCCGTAGCTG
>NZ_JBHUXV010000232.1:0-7966 GCF_042669125.1 Streptomyces sp. NPDC057253
GACGTACTCGTACTGGCCCCACTGGGAGCCGAGGTCGACGACCAGGTCTACCCAGGCGTCGTCGAGCCCCGGATCGTCGACGGCCGCCGAGGCGGTGACGATCCGGGGCTAGCGGCGCACATTCAGCGCGTGGAACTTCACCGGGTGCTGACGCGGCCGGGAGAGCTGGGCCTGGTTGAGGGGATGGTTCTCTACACGGGTACCGCGACCGTCGCGGTCGAGGAGGGCAGCCGTATAGCGGGCGACGTTCTCGCGCCGCACGGTGCGGTAGATCTGGTCGATGCGCTCGAGGTTGCGTCGGGAGAGCGTGCGGACGCCGTCGAGTCAGGCGCGCAAGGGGCGGTCGGTGACGGTTGGCCCGGCCGCGCGGGCCGCCGCCCGGGCGTGGTCGGTGCGGCTGAGGTAGTGCAGGCGGGCCAGGAGGCCTCGCCGGGCGGTGACGGGAGGCGATGTAGTCGGCCAGTGCCTCCAGTTGGCGGGCGACGGCTTCGTTGCTCTTGATGCCGCGAGGACCGTACTTGCCGAAATCGTTGTTCCGCTCAGGCCACGAGCAGATCCGCCCGGTCGGGCCTGCTGGCAGGTGGACCGTGTCAGCTGCCGGTCCGCGCCGGGCAGGGTGAGATCGGCAGGGCATAGCGCGGTCGGTACCCGGGCCGAGGAATCGTGCCGCCTGAGTGCGGGCGTGGCGACATCAAACCCGGGGAGTACGCATTTCCCCGGGATGCGTCTGGCGGGTGCCTGAGGCGGCGCGAGACAACGCGCCCCGGACGGGCGCGACTTGCTCGCTACCCCAGGCTTGGACGCTGCGTTGCGAACCTGTGTTGTGCAGGCTGAGGACGGCCGACCCGACGGTTTCGGCGCGCTGCATCCGGTGCCCCAGGCAGGTCAGCTCCGTGCGCACAAGGGCGGTGATCGTCGGCTATGCGAACGCGCCCTTCACCGGGCAGATGCCGGAGATGCAGCCGCTGAACGCGTGGCCCGCGTGGGCGCGGCATCTGTGGCCGCCGTTCAGTGCTCCTCGAAGTCCTCCGGGGTCAGTGCTGGTCGGGGTCGGCTTCTTCGGCGCCGCTGCTCGTGTCGCTCGGCTGGCCGCCGCCAGAGGTTCCGTAGCCGCCCGGGACTCCGGGCACGCTGTCGGCATCGGCCTCCTCGCGGGAGACGTGCCGGATCGCGCGGACGTTTGAGCGGCGCTCGGGATACGGATAGCTGAACGGCCGGGACTCGGCTCGCTCCGCTTCGGCCTTCTCTATGTCACGGTCATGCCTGTCGTCATGTGGCGTCATGGTTCGCGGGTACCCGACCCGCCGACGATATGCGGACGTGAGCTCGGCGCAGCGGGTTCTTCGGCCCCAGGGACAAAGAAGTCGAAGAGGCGAAGGCTTTCACCGCCAAGTGCACGGTCCCGGGGTGGGCCGCGAGAAACAGCCGTCGCCGTTTGCCGCAACGGACGGCGGGCACCCAGTCGCCATGGATAAGCGTCGGGTTCCCGTACGCACCATGCTCACCGCCATCGGTCTGGTGCTCGCTTCCTACGTCGCACTGCAGATGGTGGTGCAGACCCGCCGCGTCCTGGTGTGGATGGTGATCGCGTTGTTCTTCGCCGTCGCCCTGTACCCGGCGGTCGACGCGTTGGAGCGACGGGTGACGCGCTGCCGCCGTTCGGTCGCCACGTTGCTGGTCTTCCTGATCACCGTTGTCGTCGTCGGTGGCCTCATCGCTGTGTTCGTCACCCCACTGGCTCAGGAGGGAAGCCGGCTCGCCGACCGTCTGCCCACGCTTATCGACGACGCTCGCGCCGGTCGGGGGCCGATCGGGGACCTGCTCGAACGCACCCATGTGCTGGACTATGTCCAGCACCATCGCGGACAGGTCCGCTCGTTCGCCACCGGCCTGGGAACGCCTGCCCTGGCGTTCGTGCGCAGCGCCGCGACCACTGTGGCGGGGGCCGTCACGATCTTCGTCCTGGCCTATCTCATGGTGCTCGAGGGTCCCAGGGTCATTCATGGGGCCCTGGCTCTCACGGACGAGGAACGGGCCGCACGCATCCGCCGCGTGGGTGCCGCCTGCGCCCGTACCGTCAACGGCTATCTGACAGGCAACCTGCTGATCAGTGCGATCTGCGGTGTGTTGACGTACGTGACACTGCTGATCGCCGGGGTGCCGTTCGCTGGTCTGCTGGCCCTCTTCGTCGCAGTTGCCGATCTCATTCCTCTGGTGGGCGCCACGCTGGGGGCCGTCGTCGCCTCCCTGGCGGCCTTCATCCACTCCGTGCCGGCCGGCATCGCCGCCGTCATCTTCTTCATCGTCTACCAACAGGTCGAGAATCATCTTCTGCAGCCGGTCATCCTGTCCCGCACGGTGAAACTCAACCCTCTGACCGTGCTGGTCGCGATCCTGATGGCCGCGGAAATCGCCGGAATCCTCGGTGCTTTGCTGGCCATTCCGATCGCGGGCATGATCAAGGTCATCCTCCGCGACATCTGGGCGCACCGGGACGGCCGGCCGCTGAAGCTGCCCATGCGCGGTGACGAGAGCTCCGATG
Organism: Streptomyces sp. NPDC057253; assembly: GCF_042669125.1. Lineage (NCBI taxonomy): Bacteria > Bacillati > Actinomycetota > Actinomycetes > Kitasatosporales > Streptomycetaceae > Streptomyces > Streptomyces sp. NPDC057253. The sequence goes on from NZ_JBHUXV010000232.1 coordinate 2,543, forward strand.
TCACCGACCGGGCCGCAAGGGCAGCTGACTAGCAGGGGCCTGGTCAGCTCGACTTGGGAGTGGCGTGTTTTGCGGTGCAGGGGGAGCTGGGCGGGGAAACAGTCGTAGACGTATGCCACCTTCCACCGTGAAGCGCCTGCCGGCTTCTGCCGTCTCCATTCCGTGACGCCCACTACGGTGCCCCGTCAACTCCAGCCTTGTCAGGCGAACATGGCTAGGCATCAGGAGCTGCAGCCGGGCTCTGGTCGTGCTCTTACAGAGCGCCGAACCCAGCCGGGCCGGCCCTTCGGTTCCCGTACCCGTTGGACGGCCGTCGACCACAACGAGGGAGGAGTCAGGACGGTTGGCCCGTCTCATGACGCTGTCCTCTGAGTCCGAGCTGGTCGCACATCTGCAGAAGAGTCCCCCTTCCCCTTCTTCAACGCGCGCAAGAACGAGGGCGAAGCGACCTGCCCAACTGCACCGAGCTGCACGTCCGGTGACGCTTGCCCCGGCGGGGCTAACGCCCTGTATGGCTTTGGTACCGCCGTGGGCATGCAGCGGACTGCCCGTGACCGGAACCTGGACAGCAGGCCAGATCCCGAACGCTCCAGCCGACGTGCGGAGGCACCATGACAGATACCGGCACCCGACAACCGCTGACCAACCACCCCCAGGAACCGATCACCGCGCCACCCGGGCTCCCGGAAGCCCACGTCACCGGAGCCGATCCGCTTCTGCTCAGCGACACGGTCGGGCCCGCCCGGGCCGGCGAGCTCGAAACCGCCCTCCGCAAGGCGGGAGAAGCGCTCGTCGGCCGCCGGATCATCGATGTGAACTCGACGATGAACGGTGGCGGTGTGGCCGAGATGCTGCACCGGCTCCAGCGATACTCCCGCGGAGCGGGGCTCGACGCCCGTTGGTTCACCATGCAGGGAGATCCCGCCTTCTTCGCCCTGACCAAGCAGTTGCACCACCTCCTGCACGGGACCGACGCCTCCGGACCACCACTGGACCGAGACGGAGCCGAGCACTACGGGGCGGTTTGTGAGGCCAATGCACGCGCCCTGCTGGGTGTGGTACGCCCGGGAGACGTGGTCACCCTCCACGATCCGCAGGCCGCCGGCCTCGTTCCTCATCTGCGGCGGGCCGGGGCGAAGGTGATCTGGCGGTGCCATATCGGTACGGACGACCCGAATCTGTACACCGACCAGGCATGGACATTTCTGCGGCCCTGGCTGGAGACGGCGGATGCCTACGTGTTCTCCCGGGAGCGGTACGTTCCCGGCTGGCTCGCCGGGCGGCGGGTCGCCGTGATCCAGCCGTCGATCGATCCCCTGTCGGTCAAGAACCAGCCCCTGGCCTCCTCGGCGGCCGCGGCCATCCTGAGCCGGGTCGGTCTGCGCGCTCCCGCGGACCGGAACGGGGCGGCGATCTATCGGCGCCTCGACGGCTCGGTGGGCCGGGTACGGCGGACTCCTTCCAGTCTGTGCAGCGCCTCGCCGCCACCCGCTGACGCACCCCTCATCGTGCAGGTCTCCCGCTGGGACCCGCTGAAGGACATGGCCGGCGTACTGACGTCGTTCGCCGAGGCCGGCGGCAGCCTGGACGGGGCCCACCTGGCCCTGGTGGGCCCGGACGTCACCGGTGTCACCGACGATCCCGAGGGCGGGCGCGTCTTCGCGGAATGTGCGGCGCTGTGGCACCAACTGCCGGACCGGGTACGAACTCGGGCGCACCTGTTCTGCCTGCCGATGGCCGACGCGGAGGAGAACGCGGTGATCGTCAACGCCCTGCAGTGCTCGGCGGCGGTGGTGACGCAGAAGAGCCTGGCGGAGGGATTCGGCCTGACCGTCACGGAGGCAATGTGGAAGGGACGCCCGGTTGTTGCCAGCGCCGTCGGTGGCATCCGTGACCAGATCGAGCACGGAGTCCATGGCATCCTGCTCGACGATCCCCGCGACAGCGGGTCCTTCGCCGTGCAGACCAGCACTCTGGTGGGTGATCACGACCTTGCGGGAGCTCTGGGAGCCGGCGCCCGGCGCCGCGTGCAGGAGAACTTCCTGGACGACCGTCAACTGCTGCAGCAGACCTCGCTCTACCGGAGCGTGGCCGACGTGTGACCGGGCCTGGCCGCACCGGCGCTCCCTGCCGGGTCCGGCACCCTGGAGGCCCCGGATGCGACCGGCAACAGCAACTCAGCCGCGTTCCTGCACGAGCTTCACGCGGTGGCCCCAGGATCACGCAGTCAGGAAAATCGCAGACGTCCGTCAGGCGAGTCGGTGGGGCTCTTCAGTGGCTCGCCTCCTGCATCGAGCGCCGTCTGATGCCCGCCGTCGACATCGTCGCACCACAGCACGACCTCAGTGTTCTCCCCGGGCGTCGTGGCGATGCCGAACGACTCGCCGCCCACACGAGCCGAACCGGACCCGATACGGACACCTGTCGCCTCCACCTGGTGGGGCTCGCCCTCGGGCCGGGGGCGAGCATGCGGCGGGAGAGTTCGACGAACTGGTTCAGCTCCGGCATGGTCCGGTGCTTGCTGTAGGCCAGGGCGACCATGCCCGGCGCGACGCCCTCCAGGGTCAGGTAGGTGACGTCGTCGCGGCGTTGGAAGCCGGCCATGCCCGCCGGCAGCCGCTGGCAACCGGTACCGGACGCGGCACCTCCAGGCGCCGGACTTGGCAGCGTCAGTACCCTCACCTTCATCATCACCGGCGCTCCCTGGCCCGCCGTCCTCACCCTCGCCCTGGCCGGCCTCGCCGTCGTCCTCGCCCAGTCGGTCCTTCAAGCCCTCGCGCCCCAGGACTCCCACGGCCGCCTCACCTGGTGAACCACCCGCTGGGACCAACCACACCCAACGCCACACCACAACCACCCCACCACCCGACACCCACCCCCACCGCACAAGATCAGGGCGTCCCTGGACAGCTCGCGGGGGAGAAGGTTCGGGGCGACGAAGGTGGAGCACCAAGCGGAACCGGTCCGCCCCGGACTTGAGTGGGAAGTCGTGGAGGGGGCGTGACGTGGACTGCGCGGGACCGTGACCGCGTCCGGGATGGAGGAGCTGCGGGAGGACCCGGAGCGGCTCGTTGCGGTGTGGGAGGCCCGGCACACCGAATGGCGGCGCGTTGCCGCGCTGATGGACCAGGAGGAGTGGCCGGTGTACTCCCCGGAGCGCGACGTCCGGAGCAGTACGCGGGCGTGCAGCGGGAGGAGTGGTCGCGCGGCGGGGAACAGCAGCAGCGGGACGCCCGTGGCGCACTGCGCACGCAGGTATGGCCGTCAGCAGACGTCAGCCGTCGGCTGCGGGAGATCTGCGCCCGGACCGGGCTGCGCCCCGAGCATCTGCTCGCCCAACTCGACTACCAGGTCCGCCTCACCGAGGGCGGCACCCTTACCGAACACCGGCAATGGCGGATGCTGCAGCGGTACACCGGACGGCGCGAGGACTATGGCGACACGCACTCGCCATTGGTCTCCGACCGCTCCGCCACACGCGGTGAACTCGTCACCGACGTCATCGAGGACCAGGAGCAGCTCGTATCCGGTGTCCGTGGGCTAGGGCAGGTAGTCGCTCGCCCGGGCGCCGAGGACGTTCAGAAGAGCCAGCGTCTCGGCGCCGGGGGATCCCGGCGGTGCGCTGTAGAGCACGAGGTGCTGGTCGCGGTCGGTGAGGGTGAGGGTGTCGCAGTCGACGGTGACGTCGCCGACGGTCGGGTGACGGAAGGTCTTGGTGAGCGCCGGTACGGGCTGTACGTCGTGGCGTTCCCAGAGCCGGGCGAAGTCGGGGCTGGTGTCCCGGAGTTCGTCGACGAGGCCGGTCACTGCGGGATCGGTGGGGTAGCGGGCGAGGGTGGTGTGGAGCTGCATCACGATGCCGAGGCGGAAGTCGGCGGCGTCGGAGATCCCGTAGAGCCTCTCGGCGGCGTACTGCGGTCCGGGAAAGGCCCGGCGGGCGAGGTTGCGCTCCCTGGGGGTGAGCGGGGCGAAGTCCTCCATGAGGGCGGCCGCGAGGTCGTTCCAGGCGAGGACCTCGCACACGGCTGACATCACGAAGCCGGCTGTGTGAGGCATTCGTTCGAGGAGCGCGAGGATGCTGGGGCGGACGTCGCGCCGGTGCAGTCCGGTGCGGTTCGGCGCCGTGCCCGCCAGGACGTGGAGGTGGTCGGACTCGGCGTCGGTGAGCCGCAGGGCGCCGGCGATCGCGGCCAGGACGTCGCCTGAGGGGCGTGGCGCCCGGCCCTGTTCGAGGCGGATGTAGTACTCGGTGGAGATGTGCGCGAGGACGGCCACTTCCTCGCGGCGCAGGCCCGGTGTGCGGCGTCGCGGGCCGGAGGGGAGGCCTACGTCCTGGGGGCGCAGCCGCTCTCGGCGGCTACGGAGGAATGCCCCGAGCTCCTGTCTGTCCATACGGCCAGTGTGCGCGCCGCCCGGCAGCGGATCGTAGTACTGGTTGTGCCTGTATCCGGCCGGCAGCCGGCCGGACGCTGTTTCCATGACGAACAACCCGAACACCACTGACATCGCACCCGTCGGCCTGCTCACCGGCAAGGTCGTCTTCATCACCGGCGCCAGCCGTGGCATCGGGGCGGCCGCGGCCCGGCTCTTCGCCGCCGAGGGCGCCGCCGTCGTGCTCGCCGCCCGCAGCACCGACGCCCTGGAGGCCATCGTGAAGGAGATCCGCGCCGTTGGCGGTACCGCCGACGCCGTCACCCTGGACCTCGCCGACAGCGCGAGCATCCGCGCCGCCGTCGACCAGGTCGAGAAACTGCACGGACGCCTGGACGGCGCCTTCAACAACGGCGCGCTCCCCCAGCAGCAGTTCGGCCCGGTCCACACCACCACCGACGAGGACATCGACGAGCAGTTCGCGGTGAACTTCCGCGCGCACTGGATTGCCATGAACGCCCAGGCCGCTCTCATGCGGAAGAACGGCGGCGGGGCTATCGTCAACACCTCCAGCATCGGCAGCCGCCGCGCGAACCCGGCCCTGCCCGCCTACGGCGCCATGAAGCGCGCGCTCAACAGCCTCACCGAGACCGCCGCGGTGAACTGGGCCGGTGACCGTATCCGGGTCAACGGCATCACCCCCGGCGGCACCTCCACCGAGATGATCGCCACCTGGGAGGCGGCGACCCCCGGCATCGTCGAGCAGATGACCAAGTCGATCCCGCTCGGTCACATGGGCGAACCCCGGCAGATCGCCGAGGCCGCCGCCTGGCTGCTCAGCGACCGCGCCTCGTACGTGACCGGCGCGATCCTGCCGGTCGACGGCGGCGCCGGCGCCTGACCAGGCAGTCCTGCCCGGCTCCGGGGAAACCGAAGAGGTGCGGCCCAGAGCCGCTGCCCCCCGTTATCTTCTTGGCGGTCCTGCAAGAGGGCTGCTGGCCTCCGGGCCCGGCATGACTGGTCCCCCCTGTCGAAACGATGACCTGGGGGGTG
>NZ_JBHUXV010000233.1:0-7960 GCF_042669125.1 Streptomyces sp. NPDC057253
GGACCCTGACGGTCCGCCCCTCGTCGTCGCGTACCCGGCGTCACGCGTCCGGACGCACCACCCCCAATATCTGCATCGAAGCCGCCGGCGACTCGTACACGTACCGCCCCGGCCGCGGCGCCGAGATGATGTTCCCGCCCCCGGCGTAGATCGCCACATGGCTCGCGTCGGAGAAGTAGATGATCAGGTCCCCGGGCCGCATGTCCTCGACGGGAACGTGCTTCAGCTGGGCCCACTGCATTTCCGACGTGCGGGGGATGGTGACGCCCGCCGCCAGCCACGCCTGGCTCGTGAGGCCGGAGCAGTCGTAGGAGTCGGGTCCCTCCGCGCCCCAGACGTAGGGCTTGCCGATCTGCTTGGCGGCGAAGGCGATGGCCTTCCGGCCCGCGTCCGTCGCATCGGTGCCGACCTTCTTGAGGATGCCCGTGCTCTCCCACTTCGCCTGGGCCTGCTCGGACTCCTTCTTCTCCAGGTCGGCGAGGCGGGCCCGCTCCTTCGCCGCGAGCGAGGACTCCAACGCCTTTGCCTCGGCGATGTGTTGCTCGATCGTCCTGCGCTGTGTCGCCATCGCGCGGCGGCTCGCGCGTAACCGCTTCAGTTCCGCCGCCGCTTCGTCCGTGCGGGTGCGCAGGGCGGACTTCGTCGTCTTCAGCTCGGTCAGCAGGTTCTGTGCGTTCTGCTGGGCCTGGAGCGCCAACCCCGCGTTGTCCAGGGCCCGAGAGGGGTCACTGGCCAACGCGAACTGGAGCTCGGCGGGCACGCCGCCGCTGCGGTACTGGGCCCTGGCCGTCGCTCCGGCGGCGGAGTTGAGGCGGGTCAGCTTCGCCTCGGCCGCGCGGACCTGGGAGTCGAGCGCACTGACCCGCCTCTTCTGTGCCTTCACCTTGCCGTCGGCCGCGTTGTACTTGTCGGTCGCCACCTCCGCCTGGTGGTACAGGCTCTCCAGTTCGTTCTGTACCTCGGTGAGGGTCCGAGGGGCGGCTCGGGCGCCCTGTTGGCTCGCCGCCGTCAGGGCGCAGGCCAGGGCGACGGCTGTCGCCGCCCGGTAGCCGTGTCTGCGCAGGGGCCGTCTCATCTGGGCCGAAGCTCCCTTCGTACGCATGAGTTGAGGATGCGTACGCACAACGGGCCTCACCCGTACGGCGGTTCAGTGACCCGCTGACGGCGTGAACCCGTGGCGCGCGGGAGACGTTGTGCGCGAAGAGGTAGGACGGCCGGCCGGTGAAGGGACCGTATGGACGCCAAGTTGCTGCTGCTCACCCTGTGCACGGGGGTGGGTCTCGGGTTTCTCCTGCTCGCCGTACGGCAGTTGCTGACCGTGGCGCGATTGTGGGTGCGGGGAGTGCTAGTGACCGGCACCGTGATCCCGCGTGTCGTCGGCGACCGGCGGCGGAGCGGGCTCGTGCTGTTCACCGACCACCTGGGCCGGCCCGTCGTCATCGACACGGGCGCGTACGGCCCGCTGCGCGGACTGCCTGAGGTCGGCGGGACGGTACCCGTGTGCTATCCGCGCGACCGGCCCACGGCGGCCCGGCTCTGGACCCCCCGGTATCTGCTGTCGCCGGCGCTCGGGTGGTTCCTGACGTCGACCGTGGTGTTCGCGTGCGGAACCCGGCTGACCCGGTGAACGGGCGCGAGACGGTCGGTCCCGGGCGGGTCCAGGACGTCGATGTGCTGCGCGGATTCGCCCTGTTCGGCATCCTGCTCGTCAACGCCCAGCTGATGGCGAGTCCTTACACCGCGTTCGGGGGTGGTCCCGATGCCTCCGGCGTCGACCGGGGCGCCGCCTGGGCGGTGACCGCGACCACCACCCTCTATCAGCTGTTCTCGTTCCTCTTCGGCTACAGCTTCGTCCTCCAGGAACGCTCCGCCGGGCAGCCCGGCAGCGGGTCCGCCGTACGCCATCTCCGGCGTACGGCAGGACTGTTCGGCCTCGGCTTCGTGCACGCGGTGCTGCTCTACAGCGGCGACATCCTGATGACGTACGCCGCCCTGGGGCTGGTCCTGTACGGCGTGCGCGGGCTGAGTCCGCGGGCGGCGCTACGGGGCGCGGTCTGTCTGGTGGCTGGCCTCGCGCTGCTGCTGCTCGGGTACGGGCTGCTGACCGTCGCCTTCACCCGACCGGTCACCCCGGCGCAGTACGCCCCGGAGGTCGCGCACAGCGTGGCCGCCTATCACGGCGGTTTCCTGTCGGTGGTCGGCGCGCGTCTGCACGAACTGCCGACGGCTGTCGGCGCGAACCTGCTGTACGCCCCCGACATACTGGCCGCGTTCCTGGCCGGCCTCGCGGCGGCCAAGGTGGGCCTGGTGGAGCGGCGCGGCCGGGACCGGAAGTGGCTCAAGGCGGTCGTCGTCAGGTGGCTGCCTGTTGGTCTGGCCGGCGGTGTGGTGACCGCGTGCTGTGCGAACGGACCGCTGGACAGCCGCTGGTTCCTGGTCGGACACGCGGTGTCGCTGCTGACCGCGCCCGCGCTCACGGCGTCGTACGCCTGCGGCCTGCTCCTGCTGCTGACCGCCGTGCGCCCGGCGGCGGCGCGGGTGCTGGCCGCCTCCGGGCGCATGGCCCTCACTCAGTACCTCTCCCAGTCATTGGTCCTCGCGCTCGTCTTCACCGGTTACGGCTTCGGTCTCTACGACCGGGTGGGCACCGCCGTCGTCCTGGCCTGGTGTCCGGTGCTGTACGGCGTCCAACTCGCCCTGGGCGTCTGGCTCATGGGGCGGGTGCGGTACGCGCCGGCCGAGCTGGTGCTGCGGACCGTCACGCTCGGGCGGCGTCCCGGTAGCCCTCCAGGTCCACGACGTTCCCCTTCTCGAGGGTCAGGCCCGGACCCGGCAGCAGACGAGCCGCTGCGCGTTCCGTGATGGCCGCCGTCTCCGCCTTCGCTGCCGCCGAGATCTCTCCGGCACCGGGCTCCTTGTACCAGGGGCGGAGCCGGATGAGGGCCGGTTTGACGCCGGTGGCGAGGAGCAGGGCGGTGCCCTTGGGGAGGGCGCGGATCCGGTCGGGCGGCAGGACGGACTCCTGGCGGTAGGAGTAGGAGCGTGACGTGCCGTCCTTGCTGCGGGAGACGCTCGGGGTCTTCACGTCGTGCTGGCCGACCAGGGTGGAGATCTTCTGCACGAAGTCGGCGTCGTCCAGACCGGCGCCGAGGAGTTTGATGGTCGCCGCGCTCCACAGCGCGTCCATGCCGACGTCGCCCCACACGCGGGCGCCCTGGCGGTAACTCTGCAGCAGGGTCACGACGTTGATGCCGCGCGAGCCGAAGTGGGAGTACAGGTCGGGGAGATCGGAGATGCGGCACACGTTGGCCGCCTCGTCCAGGACCGCGGTCAGCGGCGGGTCGAGCCGGCCGCCCATCCGCTCGGCGGCCACGACACCCGCCCGCATCGTCGCGTCGGCGAGACCCGCGATGACGCCGGCCGCCGAACCACCGCCGTCCTTGGACAGCAGGTAGAGGGTGTCCGTGCCCAGGACATGTTCGTGCGGGCGGAACTCCGGGAGTTCGGGATCGGGGGTGACCCAGGCGAGGATCTCGGGGTCGAGGAGGCAGGACGCGGTCTGGCGGGCCGTCTCGTAGATGCCGTCCCGGGTCTCCACCGCGCCACGCACCGTGCCCTGCAACTGCTCGGCCATCGCGACCAGTCCGACCTCGCGGAGCAGGTCGATCGGAGTGCGGTCGGCGGGGTCGGCGAGCCAGGCCAGCAGCTCGGTCAGCGGGGCCCGGCCGCGGGCGGCGGCCAGGAAGAGCGCGGTCAGGGTGTTCTGGGCGGCCGAGATCCAGAAGTCCTTCTTCGCGGTGTCGTCGTTGACGGACGCCACGAAGTGACCGGCCATCCGGCGGGCGCCCTCGATGGTGTGGCACTCGCCGAGGATGTTCCACCACATGGCGCGCGGGGCGTGGGCGATGCCCTGCGGGTCGAACGTCCATACCCTGCCCGCCTTTTCGCGCTGGGCGCGGGTGACGGCGTACACGTCGGACTTGTTGGAGGTCAGCAGGACGGCGCCCTGGGCGCGCAGCACCCGGGGCACTGCGATGCCGGTGGACTTGCCGGCCCGCGGCGCCATCAGGTCGAGTTCGACGTCCTCGTAACTGCTGCGCAGTTCGGGGCCCTTGGGGTCGAGGTCGCCGAGGAGGTTGCCGGTCTCGTCGGGGTGGAGCTGCTCGCGGCCCTTGAGGGTGGGGCGCAGTTCGCGGGCGCGGGCCTCGATGCCCTCGGGGCACATGGCGGCGAGTTCGCGCTTCCCCGCGAGGCCCTTGGGTGCCTTGCCGCGGTCCATGAGGAAGTTGACGGCGAGGGCGGCGGGCACGGCGATGAGCGCCAGCATGCCGAACATGCCCGCGTAGAGCACGGCGGCCGGGGCGCCCGGCCACAACGCGGTCGGTCCGTGAGATATCAGGGTGGAGACGGTGGACAGGGCGAACGGCGGGGCGTCCCAGCCGTAGCCGGAGAGGCCGGAGCCGAAGGTGCCGCCGGCCCACACGATGGTGAAGGCGAGGATGCCGAAGGCGGCCAGCACGGCGATGGCCCACTGCGTCTGGTCGCCGATGTCGGTGCTGCGGGGTCCGCTCACGCCGTCCACCCCCTGACCGACGCGTCTCCGGCGGGGAGTTCGAGGGGGGCGGGGTCTCCCGGGAAGGCCAGGGGCAGCGGCCCGTCCTGGGAGAGCCGTGCGACCTCCCGGGCGGTGCGGGCGGCGGCCTGCTCGATGGCCGCCTCGTTGGTCGTCCAGCGGGTGTTGGTGTTGTGCAGGTCGCGCTCGGCGTCGGTGATGGCGACCTTGATCGGGATGCCGGGGCGGCCACCGACCTTGATGAGGAAGCGCCCACGGCCCGGGGGTTCCTCGTCCTCGCCCCGTACGCCCCAGCCGGGCGGCGAGGACCAGGACGACACGAGGTCGATCTCGCGGCGGGAGAGTCCGACGACCTTGCCGAGGTCCTCCATCTCGGTCTTCGGCAGTCCCGCGCAGACGACCATGCCGGCCCGCTCGACGAAGCCGCGCGCCTTGGCGCGGTCGGCGTCGGTGCCGAGGGCCTCGGCGTCCTTGAGGGTGTGGGTGATCTTGGCGTCGCCGAGGCCGAGCGAGCGGTTGAGGCGGGTGAGCGCGTCGATGCGGTCGACGATGCCGGAGGCGGCGCGCAGCGGGCGCCACAGTTCGTCGAGGACGGTGAAGAACCAGCGCCGGGGCGCCAGTCCGGCGTCCGCGAGGGCGTGCGAGGCGGCGACCGTGCCGAGGCCGTCGGACCAGGCGGCGAGCATCGCGGCGGCGGTGAGCTGGGTGTCGGCCTCGCCGATGCCGGAGATGTCGATGCACACGGCGGGCGCGTTCGCGTCGATGCGGGTGGACGTCTCGGAGGCGAAGGTGTCGCCGAGCGGGCCGTCGAGAATGCCGAGCAGGGAGCGGTGCAGCGGGTCCACGGCGTCCCGGTAGCGGGCGTCGTCACCGCGGTCGAGGGTGACCGCGCGGACCCGGTCGGGGCCCTCGGTGAGGACCCTCAGCACGTCGGGCAGCAGCACCGTGCGGCCGGGCGGGGTGCGTTCGCGCAGGTGGTGCAGGACGGCGGAGAGCACGGACTGCTCGTGGTCGTCCATGGGCCGGCCGCGCACGATGGTGATGAGGGCGGCGACCATGTTCAGCACCCGGCCGTGGGCCTCCGCCTTCAGCACCTCGCCGGCCTCGCCGCCGATCTTCGCGGCGGCCTCCCCCATGGCGCCCGGGTCCAGGACGTTGATGCCGCCCCGACCGCGCCCGATGGAGATGACCTGGCCGCCGAGCGCGCGGACGGTGTCGGCGTAGTCGGGCTTGAGGTCGCCGAGGACCAGCGGGACGACACCGGTCGCGGCGAGCCCGATCAGCATCCGGTTGATCAGAGTCGACTTGCCCAGGCCCGGCATGCCGAGCATGAACAGGGAGGGGTTGGAGATGTAGCGGGCCCGGGTGAACCAGTTCAGCGGGTCGCCGCAGACCGTGGCGCCGGTGGACAGATGCTGTCCGAGCGGCACTCCGGTCATGGGAGAGCCCGAACCGGCGGCGAACGGCCACATACCGCAGGCCTGCACCGTGGTGGCGCGCCACATGGTGGGCGGGTCCATGTAACCGACGCGGCCACCACCGGCCCCCTGCCAGCCGCGGGCCGGGACGTACAGCTCGCGGGGCTTGGCGGGGCGCTTCTCGTTGCCGCCATGCTTGGCGCCGGACCTGGCGGCCTTCGTCTTCGCGGAAGCCTTCGCGGACGTCTTCGCGGACGCCTTCCCGGCGGCCTGGCCGCCGAATCCGTCCAGGCCGACCAGCCCCGACCCGCCCGCGGCCAGATCCCGGAGCGCCTCCTCCTCGGCCAGCCGGTCCGCGCGCTCGGCCAGCTTCTCTTCGCTTCGGCGGCTCACAGCGCCTCCTGCAGTTCGTGCGGGACGAGGGTCTGCTCCCACGGAAGAATTCCGGCGGGCAGGGTGCAGCTGAACGCGGCGGCCTGCATCCGGTCGGCGGGGCGCATCAGCACCCGGGACGCCGCGGTCAGGTTGCGTACGGTGACGCTGGCGTCGGCGAGTTCCTCCAGGGTGTCGACGGTGACCGTCAGCATCAGGGAGAACTCCACGAGTCCGGCGCCGGACGCCTCCTCGGCGGCGGTCTGTTCGGCCGCCCGCACCTCGGAGGCCGCACGCGCCTGGACCATGCCCTTGCCGGACGTGGCCATGAACTGGGCGCTGCGCCGGTCGGCCTCGACGATACGGGCCGAGGTGGCGGGGTCGATGGCCCGGTAGACCAGGGCGACCCGCTTGCGCCGGGTGCCGGGGGCGGCCTCCAGCATGCCGCGCAGCACCGAGGAGCGGACGGTGCCGCGGGGTGCCAGGGTCAGCATCCAGGTGCGGGAGACACCCGAGTCGTGCTGGTAGGCGTTCACCGTCTCCACGGCCGCGGCGGGACCGGCGTCGTCCCACTCCAGGCCCGTTCCGCCTTCCATGGCACGGGCGTTGAGGACGTCGGCGGCGACGGCGGGGTCGTAGGCGACCCGGACGACCTCGGCGATCCGCTCGGCCGACAACGGGTAGGCGGCGCCGCCGCCGGCCGCGACGAGCCCGCTGAGCAGGCCGGGGATGCGGATGGCCAGTTCGGTCATCACGTCCTCCTTACTGCGCTTCTGGCCCGCGGGGTTGCCGTAGGTGAGGGTGACGTAGGTGTGCATCTCGGAGGAGGCGCTCGGGTAGCGGTCGACGACCTCCTCCATCACGGCGCGGGCCGCGGCGGGCGCGTCGGGGTGGATGCGGGGCAGCACCTCGTGGGCGAGCCGGGTGCCGGGGTCGGGGGCGGTCTCCACGATCACGGTGGCGCCCTTCAGGCCGGGTTCGTGGGAGAGCCGGGCCAGCCACTCGCCCCACAGCGCGACCCAGACGTCGACCTGGTCGGGATCGATCAGCGAACCGCCGTCGGGGTCGCAGCCCAGGACGATCGTGTACAGGTCGCGCTGCGGGTGGTGCAGGATCCCGAAGGGGCGGTCGTAGGCGTCACGGCCCTCGCTCGCGGTGACCTTGTTGAGCAGTCCCGGCGGGCGGAACCGGCCGCCGGGCCGCGCGGACAGCGGGCCGGAGACGTAGAGGTGCGAGCCCGCGGCCTTCCGGCGCCACCAGCCGACGCGCAGGGCGAAGAGCTGGTAGACGTTGCGGCCGTCCTGGGTGCGGATGGCGAGCGGGATGAGGAACAGGACGACCGGTACGAACACGATGATCGCCGCGTACAGCGAGATCAGGGACGCCAGCAGGGTGGCGACGAGGCCGCCGAAGATCACGAAGGTGCCGAGGAGTCCGAGCGGTCCGAGCCCCGCGCGCCTCGGCCTGCGCCAGTTCCCGTAGGTCGGATGGGAGACGGCTTCCGTGGACATGTGACGGGTTTCCTCTCGTGCAGTGATGGGGGTACGGCGTGAGTCGAGGGCCGTTGGGGAGACCGCCGGGCGCCCTGGGGGGAGGG
>NZ_JBHUXV010000234.1:0-7842 GCF_042669125.1 Streptomyces sp. NPDC057253
TACACGGCCACGCTCGCGATACCGGCATCCCGGCAGGCCCGGGCCACGCGGACAGCGATTTCGCCACGGTTGGCGATGAGCACCTTGCGCACGATTGAGGCTCCCTCCTTGAAACAAGCCGAGTTTAGGGACTGCCGACACGTCTCTTCGACCCGTCCCCGGTGGTGAGCTTGCCCACACGGAGCGTGATACGAGGCTCACTCCAGCTGCGAAATCCCTTGTCGCACCTCGGTACGCAGGACTCCTCCCGGAAACCCTAGCCCTCCTCTGTGGTCAAGGTCTCTGTAAGGGCGTGCTGCGGACCACTTCGTTTCTTTGTGGAGTCCCTACGAATGGCCCAATGATTCTTTGCCACCCGCCGAACCCTTGTCCCGGGGTTTACCCGTTAGTAGCGTTCACGCTGTATCGAACGTACTTCGGGTAACAACAGCATGGCTCGAAAGTGGGTGGGGACCGGTGATACGCAGGCCGGTGGCGTGGATCGTGGCGGTCGTCCTCTTCGCCGAGGCGTTCGGCGTGGCCCTGCTGAACTGGATCATGGCCAATGTCGTCGACGGGCAGAACATGTCCCTGGCCGGCCTCGACCCGGACGCCATGGTGCTGTCCTCGAAGGTGGGCGCGGTCGTCTTCGGCCTCTACTTCGCCCTGTGCGGCCTGGTGGCCCTGCTGGTGGCCCTGCGCGACCGTCAGCCGGCCGGCCTCGGCCGCATCCTGCTGATCAGCGTGGCCGTGGTGCACGGCCTGCTCGCCGCCGTCTCCTGGGCGCTGATCGGCCGGCCGCAGTTCGTGTTCATGGTGGTGATGCTGGCGCTCATCGTCCTGCTGCTCGTGACGTACGACGCCCAGCCGCAGCCGGCACCTCCCGCGGACCCGCAGGACACGGACGGGCCCGACGGACCCGGCGATTCCGAGGCCGCCGAGGAGCCCAAGGACGCTCAGGAGGCCGCCGGCTCGCCGCTCACGCCTCCGCCGGCGCCCACAACTCCGTGATGCCCACGCCCAGTTTGGCCAGCAGTCGGCGCAGCAGCGGCAGGCTCAGGCCGATCACGTTGCCGTGGTCGCCGTCGATGCCCTCGATGAACGGGGCCGAGCGGCCGTCCAGGGTGAAGGCCCCGGCGACGTAGAGGGGCTCGCCGGAGGCGACGTACGCGGCGATCTCGTCGTCGGTGGGCTCGCCGAAGCGGACCACCGTGGACGCCACGGCGGAGACGTACCGGCCGCTCGTCGTGTCGTAGACGCAGTGGCCGGTCTGGAGGGTGCCCGCGCGGCCGCGCATGGCCTTCCAGCGGGCCGTCGCCTCCTCGGCGTCGGCCGGCTTGCCCAGCGCCTCGCCGTCCAGGTCGAGCACCGAGTCGCAGCCGATCACCAGGGCGCGGGACGCCTTCGGCAGTGCGGCGACGACCGACGCCTTGGCTTCCGCGAGGGCGAGGGCCAGTTCGGCGGGGGTGGGCGCTGTGACGGCGTCCTCGTCGACCCCGCTGACGATGACCTCGGGCGTCAGGCCCGCCTGGCGGAGGAGGTTCAGCCGGGCGGGGGACTGGGAGGCGAGGATGAGGCGGCGGCGCGGCTGATCGGTCATGCGGGTCAGCGTAGTCCGACCACAATCATCGCGAGCACCATGGCCAGGGCCATGAAGATGCCCAGCCGCCGAAGCATCTCCTGCATGTCGCGGAGTTCCTTCGGGGGTTCGTCATCGGGGTCGGACCACAGCATGCCACCAGCGTGGGGCTTGGCCGGTACAGGGCGCCTGAGTACGGGTACTCAAATGGCGCCCCGAGTTGTGGCTAGGTGCGCGGTTCCCCGCGCCCCCAGAAGATTTCACCTAACCCGGCCAGTACGTGCGGGTCCATGACGTCGGGCCCGGTCGGGGGAGGCGGCGGGTTGCTATGCGGGAGGGGTCGGACCAGGCGGGGCTGGGGGTTTCCGCGCCGGGCGGCTCCGGTGTCGCCGCGGCGCGGGCCCTGACCACCGCCAGGGCGGCGGCCAGTTCCTCCGGAGTGGGGTTGCCCCGTACGACCTTGATGTTCACAGCGTCTCCTTAGAGGGGGATGTTGCCGTGCTTCTTCGGGGGCAGGGACTCGCGCTTGGTGCGCAGCTGGCGCAGGCCCCGGACGACGTGGCGGCGGGTGTCCGACGGCATGATCACGGAGTCGATGTAGCCCCGCTCGGCCGCGATGTAGGGGTTGAGGAGGGCGTCCTCGTACTCCTGGATCAGCCGGGCCCTGGTCGCCTCCACGTCCCCCGCGGCCTCGGCCTCGGCGATCGTGCGGCGGTGCAGGATGTTGACCGCGCCCTGGGCGCCCATCACGGCGATCTGGGCGGTCGGCCAGGCGAGGTTGAGGTCCGCGCCGAGGTGCTTGGAGCCCATGACGTCGTAGGCGCCGCCGAAGGCCTTGCGGGTGATGACGGTGATGAGCGGGACGGTCGCCTCCGCGTAGGCGTAGATCAGCTTGGCGCCCCGGCGGATGATGCCGTCGTGCTCCTGGTCGACGCCCGGGAGGAAGCCCGGCACGTCCACGAAGGTGATGACCGGGATGTTGAAGGCGTCGCAGGTGCGGACGAAGCGCGCGGCCTTCTCGCTCGCGGTGATGTCGAGACAGCCCGCGAACTGCATCGGCTGGTTGGCCACGATGCCGACGGGGTGGCCCTCCACCCGGCCGTAACCGGTGAGGATGTTCGGCGCGAACAGCGGCTGCGTCTCGAAGAACTCGGCGTCGTCCAGGATGTGCTCGATCACCGTGTGCATGTCGTACGGCTGGTTCGCGCTGTCCGGCACGAGGGTGTCCAGCTCGCGGTCCTCGTCGGTGATCGCGAGGTCCGCCTCCTCCGGGAACACCGGCGGCTCGGAGAGGTTGTTGGACGGCAGGTACGACAGCAGCTGCTTGACGTACTCGACGGCGTCCTTCTCGTCCCCGGCCATGTGGTGGGCCACGCCGGACACCGAGTTGTGGGTGCGGGCGCCGCCCAGCTCCTCGAAGCCGACGTCCTCGCCGGTGACCGTCTTGATGACGTCCGGGCCGGTGATGAACATGTGCGAGGTCTGGTCGACCATGACCGTGAAGTCGGTGATCGCCGGGGAGTACACGGCGCCACCGGCACACGGCCCGACGACCAGGCTGATCTGCGGGATGACACCGCTCGCGTGGGTGTTGCGGCGGAAGATCTCGCCGTACGCGCCGAGGGAGGCCACGCCCTCCTGGATGCGGGCGCCGCCGGAGTCGTTGATGCCGATGACCGGGCAGCCGGTCTTCAGCGCGAAGTCCATCACCTTGACGATCTTCTGGCCGTAGACCTCGCCGAGGGCGCCGCCGAACACGGTGAAGTCCTGCGAGAACACGGCGACCGGGCGGCCGTCCACGGTGCCGTAGCCGGTCACCACGCCGTCTCCGTAAGGGCGGTTGTTCTCCAGCCCGAAGTTGGTGGAGCGGTGCCGCGCGAACTCGTCCAGCTCGACGAAGGAACCCTCGTCCAGCAGCAGGTCGATCCGCTCACGGGCCGTCAACTTGCCCTTGGCGTGCTGCTTTTCGACGGCACGTTCGGAGCCGGCGTGCGTCGCCTCCTGGATGCGGCGCTGGAGATCCGCGAGCTTGCCCGCGGTGGTGTGGATGTCGATCTCTTCCGGCTCGGACATCGGTCTCGCGGCTCCCTGCCTGCTCAAAAGGGGGGACGGTTACTCATCCGTAGAGTAGTGGTGGCCCCGGGAATCAGCAGTGCGGCGTTTCACACACCTAGGGTGGCTTGCATGACGCCGCGAGATGTTTCAGGAGACGACAGCCGGTGGTCGGACCTCGACCGGCCGCCCCTCAACGCCGCCGCGCTGCGCCGCGGGCTGGTGCGGGACGGCGGGCTCTGGTCCGGGATCGAGGTGGTGAGCGGCACCGGCTCCACCAACTCCGACCTGGTCGCCCGTGCCGCCGCGGGCAAGGCCGCCGAGGGCGCGGTCCTCGTCGCCGAGGAGCAGACCGCCGGGCGGGGCCGCCTGGACCGGCAGTGGACCGCGCCGCCGCGCTCGGGCCTGTTCTTCTCGGTCCTGCTGACGCCGGGGGACGTGCCGGTCGCGCGCTGGGGCTGGCTTCCGCTGCTCACCGGGGTCGCCGTGGCGACGGGCCTGTCCCGCTCCGCAGGCGTCGACACGGCCCTGAAGTGGCCCAACGACCTCCTGGTGACCGTCGGCGGCGAGGAACGCAAGGCGGGCGGGATCCTCGCCGAGCGGGCGGGGGACCACGGGGTCGTCGTGGGCGTGGGCATCAACGTCACGCTCCGGGAGGACGAGCTGCCGGTGCCGACCGCGGGTTCGCTGGCGCTGGCCGGAGCGGTGAGCACGGACCGGGATCCGCTGCTGAGGGGAGTGCTGCGGTCGCTGGAGGAGTGGTACGAGCGTTGGCGGGCCGCGGCGGGGGACCCGACGGTGAGCGGCTTGCAGGAGACGTATGCGGCGGGGTGCGCCACGCTGGGACGTAGGGTGCGGGCCGAGCTGCCGGGCGACCGTGCACTGGTGGGCGAGGCGGTGGCGGTGGACGGCGACGGCCGCCTGGTGATCGCGACGAAGGAGGGCGTACAGGAGCCGGTGGGGGCGGGAGACATCGTGCACCTGCGACCGGCGTGAGCGGCAGCTCCGCAGGGGCGGGGGCGTCCCCGCTGCCGGCGGCCGGGGCTGTGACATCGGCGGCTCCGCCGAGGGGCGCGGCCGGCCCCCTCCTGTGGGAGTGAGCTGGCGCACACCTGCCGTACAGTTGAGGCCGGTCGATACCTGACCGTGACAGATCGGAAGGGCAGCAGGCGTGACCGTAGACGACACGGGCTCCGGCGCGGACGCGACCCCGCACCCGCTCGCCGTGCGTCTCGAACAGCTGATCCTCGGCGCCGAGCGGCGCTACACCCCCTTTCAGGCGGCCCGCACCGCCGGCGTCTCCATGGAGCTGGCCACCCGCTTCTGGCGGGCGATGGGCTTCGCGGACGTCGGCCAGGCCAAGGCGTTCACCGAGGCGGACGTCCTCGCGCTGCGCCGGCTCGCCGGTCTCGTCGAGGCGGGGCTGCTGAGCGAGGCCATGGCGGTACAGGTCGCGCGGTCCACCGGGCAGACCACCGCCCGGCTCGCCGAGTGGCAGATCGACTCCTTCCTGGAGGGTCTGACCGAGCCCCCGGAGCCGGGCATGACCCGCACCGAGGTGACGTACCCGATCATCGAGCTGCTCCTGCCCGAGCTGGAGGAGTTCCTCGTCTACGTCTGGCGCCGCCAGCTCGCCGCCTCGGCGGGGCGGGTCGTGCAGGCCGCCGACGACGAGGAGATGGTGGACCGGCGGCTGTGCGTCGGCTTCGCCGACCTCGTCGGGTTCACGCGGCTGACCCGGCGGATGGAGGAGGAGGAGCTCGGCGAGCTCGTCGAGGCCTTCGAGACCACCGCCGCGGATCTGGTGGCGGCCCGGGGCGGGCGGCTCATCAAGACCCTCGGTGACGAGGTGCTGTACGCGGCCGACGACGCGGCGGTGGCCGCCGAGATCGCGCTGCGGCTGATCGAGACCATGGCGAACGACGAGACCATGCCCGAGCTGCGCGTCGGCATCGCCTTCGGCACGGTCACCACCCGTATGGGCGATGTCTTCGGTACGACGGTGAACCTCGCCTCCCGGTTGACCTCGATAGCTCCCCGGGACGCCGTGCTCGTCGACTCCGCCTTCGCGGAGGAGCTGATCCGTCACGGCGAGGCGCCCGCCTCCGAGGCGGAGGCGGCGGAGGCCGCGGCCGCCGCGGAGAAGGAGGGCGAGGAGCCGCCGACGTACCGCTTCGCGTTGCAGCCGATGTGGCAGCGGCCGGTGCGTGGTCTCGGCGTGGTCGAGCCGTGGCTGCTGACGCGGCGGGACTCGGCGCCCTAGGGTCTCTCAGCGCTGTTGCACGCACAGGCCGATGATCGGTACGCACAGGCCTGGGGCGGGGCGGGTCGACTGGGTGGGCTGGGCCGTCGGGGCCGGGGCCTGGGTCGGCGGGCGTGTGGTCCGGGCCGAGGTGGGGGCCGGTCGTGGGGCGCTGGTCGTCGCCGGTGTGTGCGGCGCGGTGGTGGTCGTGGGGGCCGGGGCGTTAGGGGCCTCCGGGATTGTCGTGGGGGCCGCGGCGAGAGGCAGTGGTACGGCGGCTGCGGACGCGGAGGCGGTCCGTGCGAGGGGTGCGCCTGCTGTGGGGGTCGCCGAGACCCCGCCCATGACCGTGGTGGCGGACGGGCTCGCCTGCGGGACGGAACCGATGGTCGCGGCGGCGTTGGTCGCGCGGTCCGTAACTGTGCCGGGGTCCGCGCCGGTGTTCGTGTCCGGTGCCGCCTGGGGGTCCGTGTCCGTCGCGCCGAAGCCGCCGACCGTGGTGTCGGGGATCAGTCGTACGAGGCTCAGGGCGCCGGCGGCCAGGGCCAGGCCGCCCGCCGCGAGGAGGACTTTGCGGGGGCGGGGCTTGCGGTGGCGGCCCCGGGGGCCTCTGGGGCCGCGCGAGCCGAAGAGGTGGGTGCCTTCGCTGTCCGCGAGCCCCGTCGTCATGGTGACCGTCGCCGTCATGGTGGTTCCTCCCCTGTGTGCCCGCGCCCCCTGTGCGCCGTGGCGGGGCGCACGTTATGCGCTGCCATGGGCGGTGGGGGAGGAGTTGGGCGGGATGTCACTCGAACGGGGTGTCGGGCGGTTCGGCGGGAACCTTTCGTGGAGTGGGCGGGGCTGCGATGATCGGAGCGTTCTTGTTAACCCGCGTTAACTCGGAGGGTCTGATGGGCGAGGAGCGGTTCGGGGAGTTCGTGCTGGTGCGGCGGCATGGGGAGGAGGGGGAGGAAGGGGTCGCCGAGCTGGTGCTGGACCGGCCCAAGGCGATGAACGCCGTCTCGACGGAGATGGCTCGTTCCCTTGCCGCCGCGTGTGCCGCGCTGGGGGGTGATCAGGGGGTGCGCGTGGTGGTGGTGACCTCCACGCATGAGCGGGCCTTCTGTGTCGGGGCGGATCTGAAGGAGCGGAACTCCTTCAGCGACGCGGAGTTGGTGCGGCAGCGGCCGGTGGCTCGGGGGGCGTACACCGGAGTGCTGGAGCTGCCGGTGCCGACGGTCGCGGCGGTGCACGGGTTCGCGCTGGGCGGGGGGTTCGAGCTGGCGCTGGCGTGCGACCTGATCGTGGCCGACGGTACGGCGGTGGTGGGGTTGCCGGAGGTGTCGGTGGGGGTGATTCCCGGGGGCGGGGGGACGCAGTTGCTGCCGCGGCGGGTGGGGGCGGCGCGGGCGGCCGAGCTGATCTTCACGGCGCGGCGGGTGGAGGCGGAGGAGGCGTACCGGTTGGGGCTGGTGGATCAGCTGGTGCCGGTCGGGGAGGACCGTTCCGCGGCGCTGGCTCTGGCGGGGCGGATCGCGGCGAACTCGCCGGTGGGGTTGCGGGCGGCGAAGCGGGCGTTGCGGTTGGGGCAGGGGTTGGAGTTGCGGGCGGGGCTGGAGGTGGAGGACGCGGCGTGGCGGGCGGTGGCGTTTTCGGGGGATCGGGCGGAGGGGGTGGCGGCGTTCAATGAGCGCCGGGCTCCTCGGTGGCCGGGGGTTTGAGGTCGTGTGCGGGGTGGGTGGGGGCGGGCGTTTTGCGCAGTTCCCCGCGCCCCTGAGATGCCTGCGGCGGCCTCTTGCTGTCCGGTGGGGGCTTGTGTAGCGCGTGCGGTTCGGTGCCGGGGTGGGGGGTGTCCGTCCTCGGTCCGGCGGCTCGGTCGGCTGGGGATGTTCACGAGCGTCCACATGGCCGACTCAGGGGCGCGGGGAACTGCGCGACCAGCCACGACGGACCCGTACCCGCCCGACGGCAGGACCCGGCACCCCAGTAGGCGCCGGGCCCAAGCCCAGCG